>JAAXUM010000042.1:4137-9483 GCA_013336025.1 Chlorobiaceae bacterium | reverse complement strand
CTGCGAGGTTATTTCAACAACAGTGCAATTAATGGACGACTTGACGGCACCCTCCCCCGCGCCGGAGAACTCAGTGCCGACAACATCAGGAGTGCTCTCGGCATAACAGAAAAAAAGGGCTTGCCGATACCCTCCATTATGGTGAACCGCCCACCTGAACTCTGCAAAGGTTGCGGACACCGGGATATGTTCGACGCTCTTAACGCCGTTATGAAAACCTTTGCACACAGCCAGGTCTTTTCTGATATCGGCTGTTATACACTTGGCGCCCTGCCGCCGTTCAATGCCATTCATACCTGTGTCGACATGGGGGCATCCATCACGATGGCAAAAGGCGCAGCCGATGCCGGTCTGCACCCTGCAGTCGCCGTTATCGGCGACTCCACGTTTGCACATTCGGGCATGACCGGCCTGCTTGACGCGGTCAATGATCGAACCTCACTTACCGTGATTATTGCAGATAACGACACCACGGCCATGACCGGAGGGCAGCAATCCTCTGCAACAGGCAGCAGAATTGTCTCTCTCTGCATCGGACTTGGTGTCGATAAAGCGCATATCAGAACCATCATACCGCTGAAAACGCATCTCGGGAAAAACATTTCCGTGCTCAATGAAGAATTGAACTATGCAGGAGTTTCGGTGGTCATTGCACAACGCGAATGTATCGAGGCCGCTGCAAAGAAAAAACGTCAACAAGCCGCCAAACCGTAGAGTCCATGCAGAAGAATATCATTGTAGCCGGAGTTGGAGGACAGGGAATACTCAGTATCGCAGCGGTGATCGACTGGGCCGCCTTGAAAAGCGGCCTTACCGTCCGGCAGGCAGAGGTTCACGGCATGAGTCAGCGCGGAGGAGCTGTACAGTCGCATCTGCGGATTTCCGACCGCGAAATCTATTCCGATCTCATCCCTGAAGGTACCGCCGACCTGATTCTTTCGGTAGAGCCGCTTGAAGCCCTGCGTTATCTGCCGTTCCTCTCTCCTCAGGGAAAAGTGGTTACCGCAATGGAACCATTCGTCAACATTCCGAACTACCCTGCGGAACATGAAATTCTGGCCGCGTTGCAGCAAACTATCCGCCCCGTCCTGATCAATGCGCACCTGCTGGCCCGCGAAGCCGGAAGTACGCGAACATCGAATATGGTTATGCTGGGAGCCGCAGCTCCCTTTACCGGGATTACTGCAGAACTGCTTGAAAAAGGTATCGAAGCGCTTTTTCAGGCGAAAGGCAACGATATGGTTGCCATGAACATCAAGGCATTCAGAAAAGGAGAGGCATTATCTCTATCTCAACATCAAGCGACGACATCATGATCTGGAATAAACGTTACGAGTGCATGGAGCGGGAAGAGCTCCGAAAGCTTCAAGGGGAGCGGCTCAGAGAAATGGTGCAGAGGGTTTACGACAAGGTGCCCTTTTACCGTAACAAGCTGCAGGATACCGGCATCGAACCCGGAGATATTCGAAGCATCGAAGATCTGAATAAACTGCCGTTCACGACCAAACAGGATCTTCGGGACAACTACCCGTTCGGCCTTTTTACCGTTCCGCAGCACGACATTGTCCGACTGCACGCATCGAGCGGCACAACCGGAAAATCAACCGTGGTAGGATACACCCATAACGACATCAGTATGTGGACCGAAGTGGTAGCTCGATCGCTTACCATGGCGGGAGTGACTAATTCCGATATCGTGCAGATCGCCTACGGGTACGGACTGTTTACCGGGGGCCTCGGCGTACACTACGGCGCTGAAAAAGTCGGGGCGTCGGTTATTCCCATTTCAGGCGGAAACACCAAAAAGCAGTTGCAACTCATGGAAGATTTCGGGTCTACTGCGCTTGCCTGCACCCCTTCCTATGCGGCCTTTCTTGGCGAGGCTCTGGTTGAAGAACAAATTGATCGTAAAAAGATCAGACTTAAAGCCGGCATTTTCGGTGCTGAACCATGGACGGAAGAGATGCGTACGCAGATCCAGAACCTGCTCGGCATCAAGGCATACGATATTTACGGACTCAGCGAGATCATCGGGCCTGGAGTCTCAATGGAGTGTCACTGCCAGAATGGCATGCATATTTTTGAAGATCACTTTATTCCTGAAATCATCAACCCCGATACCTGCGAAGTACTTCCTTACGGTGAACTGGGAGAACTGGTTTTTACTCCTGCAACAAAGGAAGCCATGCCGCTTGTACGTTACCGAACGCGCGACCTGACACGACTGCATGCGGAAAAATGCGACTGCGGCCGCACGCTGGTAAGAATGGAAAAGTGCGTTGGACGTTCTGACGATATGCTCATCATCCGGGGCGTCAACGTGTTCCCGTCACAGGTGGAATCGGTCCTGCTTGAAATGAGCGAAACAAAACCGCACTACCTGCTGGTCGTCAGTCGCGAAAACAACCTCGACACCCTCGAAATCCAGGTTGAAGTCGAACCCCAGTTTTTTTCAGACGAGGTAAAGGAACTTGAAGGGCTGCGTAAAAGAATTCATGCCAATATCTCAAGTATCCTCGGCATCAGCGCATCAATCCGGCTGGTGGAACCAAACACCATTGAACGCAGTATGGGAAAAGCCCAGCGCGTCATCGACAAACGCAAACTCACCTAACCAGAAGGAGATACCATGATTATCAAGCAGTTATCGGTGTTTCTTGAAAACAGAACCGGACGACTGACCGAACTGACCGGAGCCCTTGCCGAGCACGACATCAACATTTCGGCATTCAGCATTGCCGATACCACCGACTATGGCATCCTTCGCATGATTGTCGGTCGACCGGAACTGGCTGAAACCATTCTGAGGGAAAAAGGCTTTGCCGTAAAAATCACCGAAGTGGTGTGCATGATTATTCCCCACAGGCCCGGAGGACTGCACAAAGCCCTGCAGATCATCTCTGATAACAATGTGGCAATCGACTATATGTATGCGTTTGCATCCGGAGAATGCCAGGCAACGGTAGTGATCAGGGCGGATTCCCTTCAAAAAATCATTGCTGTGCTCCAGGAACACAAAATGGAACTCCTGCAGGAAGGGGATGTTTACCAGGTTTAATTTCAAAACACCCCTATGCAACGTTTCTCAAAAGCTGTATCGCTGCTCCGGTCATCTGAAATCAGGGATCTCATGACCCTTGCCTCAAGGCCTGACATTATCTCCTTTGCCGGAGGCATGCCTGGTAATGATCTCTTTCCTGTGCAGGAAATAGAAGAGCTCTTCAGCAACCTCGACCAGAAAACAAAACAGGCAGCATTTCAGTATGGGCCTACACCGGGTCTCCCCTCTCTGCTTGAATCTCTTTCAGGATTTCTTGAGCGCAAAGGACTGCCGGTCAAAAGCAACCGGCTGCTCATCACCACCGGTTCCCAGCAGGCACTCAGTCTGCTTGCTAAAGCCTTTATAGATCCGGGAGACCGGGTGCTGGTTGAACAGCCCTGCTTCATTGGAGCTCTTTCTGCGTTCCGATCCTCTGAAGCCGCGCTGCACGGCATCCCTGTTGACAGGGATGGACTGGCCATCGATCTGCTCAACGAAGAAATCAGAAAAAAAGAGAAAGCCAGGCTGCTCTATATCACCCCCTATTTCCACAATCCGGCAGGCCTGCTCTACAGCAAGGAACGTAAAGCGGAACTTATCAGAACACTCCAAGGTTCAAACATCCCGCTCATCGAGGATGATGCCTACGGCGACCTTTATTTCCATGAAGAGGATCGGGAACGGTTACAACCAATCAAATCCATCGATCCGGAGGGCATTGATGTCTGTTATACCGGTTCCTTCTCGAAAATTCTCGGTCCCGGCCTCAGGCTCGGATGGATGCTCGTCCCTGAAGCGATCTATGAAAAATGCGAGCTGATCAAACAGTCGGCCGACGCCTGTTCTCCAAGTTTCACCCAGGTGCTCGCTGACGCCTTCATCCGTTCAGGCAAGATCGACAGCTATATTGCCGGTGTGCGTCAGGAATATAAAAAAAGAGCTTCGGCCATGGTTGCCGCTCTGAAGGAGCATCTCCCGTCATACGTTCACTACAACGAACCAAGGGGCGGATTCTACATCTGGCTGACGCTGCCGGAAGGAAGCGATGCAACGGAGATCATGAAAATCGCCGTCAAAGGCGGGGCAGTCTTCGTTGCAGGAAAAACCTTTGATCCGGAAGGGAAAAAAAACAACACGCTTCGCCTCTCCTACTGCAACAACACCCCGGAGCAGATCGTCGAAGGAATCCCGATCATCGCTGCTGCAATCAGGCTGCTCTGCGGTTGAACATGGCACATTAACGCTTCAAAACCGGCCATCATCGCCCGGCTCCATGCAGAGAAAACTCTTTAAAAAGAACGTTTCCGATACCCTTTCATGCGACTCTTCCTGATTGATCAGAGATTGCCTGAACAAGATTATCATTGTTAAAAATCTGTAAATTTTTAATTTTAGGCAGCTGAACGTAAAGAGGTTCCCTTAAACCAAAAGACCCTCCCCACAACGAAACATCTTCTCCTTGTCCTTTTCCTGTTCGTGATCAACTCACTGACAGCTTATTCCCGGCCGGTATTACGCTGGGGAGGTGATCCGAGCGGAGGAGCGCCCTATGTATATGCCGATCCGGCTAATCCACAGTCTTACACCGGATTTGATTATGAATTTGCTGATGCCCTGGGAAAGCAAATGAATATGAAAGCGGTTTTTGTCCCTACCGACTGGGAGAGCATTGTCGCCTCGCTGCAGCGGAAAGAGTTTGATGTTATTATTAACGGCTTTGAACCAACCGAAGACCGCGCCAGGGAGATGCTTTTCAGCAAACCTTATTATCTGTTCAGACTCCAGTTGACCGTAAAAAGCAGCGATACGCTGATCACCTCCCTGGAAGAGTGCAAAAAATATCACAAATCCGTAGGCACGCTGGTCAATTGCGCCGCTTCACGACTGCTTGAAAAGGACGGACACATCATAAAGGGTTATCAGGACCCCGTAGGAGCCTACCAGGATCTTGAGCTTGGTCGGGTTGATGCTGTGCTGATGGACGTTGCCGGTGAAATGTTCTACGCCCGCCAGAACCCGAAACTGAAAGCGGTCGGTAAACCATTCCAGACCGGAGCCTATGTTGTTGGCATCAGAAAACAGGATACCCTGCTGGTTGCAAAAGTTAACAGCGCAATAGACTCGCTGGTAAACAACGGAACGGTTGAGAAAATTTTCAGAAAATGGCAGTTGTGGGATGAAGAGCAATTGCAGCTTCGTACTGCAAAACCGGCCGTTTATGAGATGACGAACGCAAAATTCAACTGGACAGAGGGATTGATCAAACTCTTCAAAGCTGCCACCGTTACTGTTTTTATCGCCTTTGG
>JAAXUM010000042.1:0-4127 GCA_013336025.1 Chlorobiaceae bacterium | reverse complement strand
TGGGCATTCCGCTTGCGCTCGGTCAGTCAAGCGGCGGCAGATTCATCAAGATCCTCTGTACCATCTATATTGAGTTTTTCAGAGGCACACCAGTTCTTGTTCAACTGCTTTTTCTCTATTTCGGGTTACCGGTAATCGGCATTACCCTGCCCGGATGGTTGACTGCCGTGGTTGGTCTGGGCTTGAACTATGCCGCCTACGAGTCACAGGTATACCGCACCGCATTCCAGGCAGTACCTGAAAGGCAGTGGCAGGTCGCTTACTCCCTGGGAATGCATCCCCTTCTTGCATTCAGGCGGATTATTTTTCCCCAGGCATTCCGTATTGCCCTGCCGCCGATGACCAATGATTTTGTCGCACTCTTTAAAGATACATCAACAGCTTTTGCCATTGCAGTCTGGGAACTTGCTACCGCATACAGGGAACTCGCAAATGCAACCCAGAGTTATCTCGGCATCGGCATCGTTGTCTGTTTCTATTATCTGGCCATGAGTCTGCCTCTTGCACATTACGCACACAAACTGGAACAGAGACTGCAAAGAAAATCAACCGGCATTATCTCTTCAGGAAAAGACAAATGATCAGCATCAAAGGATTAACGAAAACAGTTCAAAACGCGACGCTCCTCAACAACGTCAGCCTCGAACTGGCATCGGGAAAAATTCTTGGAATCATTGGTCCTTCAGGTAACGGGAAAACCACACTATTACAGTGCCTTGGCGGTTTATTGC
The DNA here is from genome assembly GCA_013336025.1 of Chlorobiaceae bacterium. Lineage (GTDB taxonomy): Bacteria > Bacteroidota > Chlorobiia > Chlorobiales > Chlorobiaceae > Chlorobium. Next base: position 3,396 of record JAAXUM010000042.1, on the reverse strand, counting down.
CATTTGAAAAAGGCAGTATCACAGTTGGCAACTCAACCATCAGGGCGAATGAAAGTGAAACGAGTTCCGATCTGCTGTGGGCGTTCAGAAAAAAATCCGGAATTGTCTTTCAACATCTGCATCTTTTCCCGCATTTGACCGTGCTGGGCAATATCATTGAAGCTCCGGTGCACGTCAACAGAACCCCGAAAGGTGAAGCTGAGCGCGAGGGAATCAATCTGCTGAAAAAGCTTGGAATAGAACTGCATATGAACAAGTATCCCGAAGAACTTTCGGGAGGTGAACAACAGCGGGTTGCCATCCTTCGGGCTCTTGCGATGAATCCTGAAGTGCTCCTGCTTGATGAGCCGACAAGCGCCCTTGACCCTGTCAGGAGCGGTGATGTGCGAACCCTCCTCCGGGAATTCGCAAGCACAGGACATACCGTTGTTATCGTGTCACATTCCGTTCGATTTCTCAAAGGCATTGCCGATTATCTGGCATTCATGGGAAAGTCGGAAATGATCGAAATGAATACAACACAGCTCCTTCTGGAAAATCCTCAGGATACCCGGCCAAAAGAATTTCTTCTCTATTCAGAGCTGAACTGAGATTTCTCCGGTACAGACACCTGAGTGCCGGATCCCTGGCCGGTTCAGATCAAATCAATTTCTTGCCATATACGATGCACTGAACAAACCTCAGTTGCTGTCCATACAACCGCAGGCACATGCGATTTTACCGCTTTATTCTCCTCGGTTACCGGAACCCGTTACGGTAACCGAAGAGAAAACTTCTGCTCCAATAACGCCGGCATATCTTCCTGTTTGACTGTCCACCCCATTGTCCGGCCATGAGATACTGATTTGAAGCGCTCGCCGACAAGCACATCCTTTCCTGAGGAGTTCTGCAGGACAACCATCAGCCACTGGACGAAAATCGAATCAGGATGCGTCGAGTTCAGGTAGTTGGCCGGTTCAAAATCCACCCACTCCTGCTGAGAGAGATTGAACTCATAGAGATTTTTCCATGCGCCATCAACGAACGACTGCAACAGATAGTCTCCTTCCGGGCTCTTCGACAGTTTGAAGATTTCGAAATCCTGACTGATTTCCCGATCAAGCCAGTTCAGGTTGACCGGCTCCCGTATGCTGTAGCTGCCGAAACCCAGATCACAAAGCCACTGTTCACCATCTATCGTTGCCACGATCGCCATGTGTGTTCTGGGTCGGCGGACAGGATAGGTCATCGGGCGTGCGGCCACAAACCGGTAAGGAATACCCAACTCATCGAGGGCCATGGCAAACAGACCATTCACCTCATAGCAATAACCGCCTCTCTTCCGGTCAACGATTTTACGATAAATCTCTTCCGGTACGAGCGAGACGATTTTCCCTTGCTGAACGTCAAGATTTTCGAACGGCACCGAATAAAGCTGGCAACGCATCATCCCTTTGAGTGTGGCAAAATCCGCCGAAGCATCAGCTTGAAAGCCGATTCTGGCGAAATATGCCTCAAGATTGAAATTGTCGGATTTCATAGAAAAATCGTGATAAATACATCATCGTTCCTGCTTCTGCATGAACCCTTCACAGCATAAAACAGCATCGTGAAGTTGCTGCATTGTCATGTAAAGGATCGCAGGCAATATCAACTATTTCTCCTTGCAGCGAGACCACTAACAGGAAGAGATCGCGCAGTTTGGCGAGTGCAGCCGGGGTTCGATGACGGGTTTCATGCAAGTGCTGCGCGAACCTGAGCAAGGGCATCAGTGAAAGGAATCACCTGGGACAGGTAAAAAACCGAGCAAAAACTGCACGCTCAGTGGCTGACAGTTTCAGTGCTTCAGCTTCAAGCAATTCGAGAGAATTTTCCATAGTGCTCACACCGCCCTGTAGTGAGCATAGAACTTGTGATTTTCCAAAGATATAAGATTTTGTTTCAAAAATCATCATCGGTTTGATCCTGACTACCCGTTGGGGTAATCCTGCACAAGACTGGCTCATCGTACGGTATTGATGAATTGGGCACAGGGACTCCCCGGATTAACCGTTCGCTGATAAACTCATTCTGAATCAGGATTGTTATATATTTCAAACAATACAAAATATTCCCTATGAACCTCACCGAAACAGCAGAGAAAGCAATTGCCGCATACGGAGGGCACACGCTCTGGCAGAACGCAAAAAGTGTTGAAGTCGAAATGAGTGCTTCCGGTCTGGCATTTACCCTGAAACGGCGACCGTTTTTCCGCCATGCTGAAATGGTACTCGATGTTCACCGGCCATTTTCCAGGTTGACTCCAATTGGCCGTGATCCGCTCATCACGGGAGTTCTTGATGGTCATCATGTCCGTCTGGAGGATAAACATGGGAATTTTATTGAAGAGCGCAGGAACGCACGGGATTATTTCAAAATTGGCCGAAGGTTGTTCTTCTGGGATGATCTCGATATGTCCTATTTCGCCAACTATGCCTCCTGGAATTATTTCACCTTGCCGGCACTGCTGATGCGAGAGGATATCATCTGGACGGAGCTCGAACCGGGCTTGCTGGATGCCCGGTTTCCGGACTCAATTCCCACCCACAGTCGGGTGCAGAGGTTCAGGTTCGATCATGATACCGGTCTCCTTATTCAGCATGACTATACTGCACAGATCATCAGCCCGCTTGCAGCCGCATCCAATGTTGTGCTGCAGCACGCAAAAAACAGCACCGGACTTGTTTATCCTTCGATCCGTCGGGTCACGCCAAAGGGGCCGAAAGGAAAACCACTCGGTGGGCCGGTCTTGATTCACCTCGACATCCACGATTACAAGGTGATCAGCCAGTAAACCTGTTGTCGCCCGATTGCCTTTGCATAAAGCTGTCAGCTCTTTTCGGCAATGAGAAATATCCGGTAAAAAAGCAGGTCGATCAGGCCATCAGAGTCTGCCTGGCGGACAAAGGAATCCTTGACGGCGTCAAGAAAGGTGGTTTCAAAACCTTCAGGGAAAGGAGAATCATAGCAGGCAGGATTGAGGTAGCCAGCTTTTGCGCCTGAACTGAAAACATCGAAGACTTTTTCCGGCATATAGCTGTTACTGCTCTCTTCAAGGGCACAGAATTTCACCTTGAAACCTGCCCACCTGAAAAGGGCTGCGTATGCTTCTGCGGTTTCAAGGAAGAACCATGGTGAGCGGAATCCTGAAAACACCTGCCGGACATCAGGATTTGCGCAGCACCCACTGATTGCCTTGAGAAAGACCGGACAATAGTTCTCTCTTGCCGGTGCTTGTACCCCTATTCTGCCCTTTGACCGCAAAGCTTCTCGTGCCTTTTCAAGAAAGAGAGAAGGGTCGGTGAACCACTGAAATGCCGAGTTGCAGAAAATGATATCAAACTCCTCCCTGAAAGTCATGTCGAGGTAACCCATCAC
>JAAXUM010000246.1 GCA_013336025.1 Chlorobiaceae bacterium | reverse complement strand
CCTGGGGACGCAATACCCTCTTTATCTCAGACGGTATTGCGTCCCCAGGGGTAGGCATATAATCCGTTATTCTGAACCGGATCGGCAAGATGGAGCAGGTTGAGATACCCTTTCGGGTTTTGTGCCATACTGTTTCGCGCAAGCAGATCGGGAGTTGTTGATTCAGCCATGCTTCCGTTTTTGATCACAAGAATCCGGTCTGCCATGAGTTGCATCTCAAGAATCGAGTGCGAAATAAAGAGATAGGGAATGCCGAACTCTTCGCTTACGCTTTTCAGATAGGGAATGATCTGAAATCGCAGCGTGTCGTCAAGAGCGGAGAGCGGTTCATCCATCAGGAGCAGCCGGGGGTTTGCAAGCACCGCCCTGCCGAGCGCGACACGCTGTTTTTCTCCGCCAGAAAGATTGTTCACGCCGCGCTGCATGAGCGGCTGCAGTTTCAGTAAAGAAATCAGGGTTTCCGGCTTGATATGCCGGTTTTCAGCGCGGCATCGTCTGTAGCCATAGAGAAGATTGGCTTTGACGCTCAGATGCGGAAAAAGCATTGCCTGCTGAAAAACAATGGCAATGCGTCGGCGCTCGGGTGAGAGATTGATTCCCCTTGCCGAACTGAAGAGGCACTCGTCATTCAGATAGATCTCGCCTCTGTCTGGCTGAAGAAGACCTGAAATGAGATGGACCAGCGTGGATTTGCCGCTTCCGGACTGGCCGAAAATCCCGACCCTTTCTCCTGAAACCTCGGTATTAACCCGAAGGAGAAAGCTGCCCTGTTTTTTTTCAGCATCAATCCGGAGGTTCATAGCGCGCTTCTCCTGTCCAGTTTTTTGCCGAGCATTTCATGAACGATCAGCACGACAACTGAAATGATGACGGAGACCAGACAGAGCGAAAGTGCCATGGCGACGCTTGACGGTGAACTGGCATAATCGTAGATAGCCAGCGGAATGGTTTGCGTGATACCGGGAATATTGCCTGCAACAATGATAGTGGCGCCGAATTCACCAAGGCTCCGGGCAAACATCAGCGACGAGCCGGCCATTATTCCCCGCAGGGAGAGGGGGAGAATAATGGTTACAAGGGTATCGTACCAGGCTGCCCCGAGGCTTCGGGATGCCTCGATAAGCTGCTGGTCGATGGACTCCATACCAAGCCGGATTGAGCGTACCAGGAGGGGAAACCCTACAGTTGCCGAAGCAATAACGGCAGCTTTCCAGGTAAAGATGATCGGGATGCCTGATGCATCGAGCAGTTTTCCGATCCATCCGTTTTTGCCAAGCATCAGCAGCAGAAAAAACCCGATCACCACCGGAGGGAGAGTGAGCGGGAGGTTGATCAGCACCTCGAGCACCACTTTCCCTTTGAATTTTTTGAAGACGATCAGCCAGGCAATCGCAAAGCCAAAAGGCAGCGCAAGGGCAGTTGCCGTAAGCGCCACTTTCAGGGAGAGCCATATGGCAGCAATATCTTCAGGTGTCAGCGTCATGACGGCAAAATAGTGAGTCTGTTTTCCATGCGGCTCTTATTTAAGGACAAAACCGTATTTACGGAGAACCGATTTTGCCTCAGCGCCCTGCAGGAAGAGATAGAAAGCCTTTGCTTCCTTGTTTTGTGCGGCTTTTGCCGTCAACGCCATCGGATAGGTCACTCTTGGATAGAGTTTTTGCGGTACCACGAAAAGCAGTTTTGCTTTTTGTGCCAGTAAGGCGTCGGTGCGGTAAACAAATCCGCCATCAACTTCACCAAGTTCTGCATACATGAGGCACTCTCTGACATCCTTTGCCATTACAAGCTTTCCTGCAAGCTGGTTGTCAATGCCTGCATTTTTAAAGGCGGTCATGGCATACTCGCCTGCGGGAACACTTTTCGGGCTGCCGATAGCTATCTTGTCGAGCTTAAGCAGGTCGTTCATCGAGGCAACCTTTTTTGTGGTTGTTCCGGCAAAAACCAGCGAGTTGTAGGCAAGCATTTTAGCGTTGGCGCCATCCACAAGCTTTTTCTCTTTCAGATAATCCATCCACTGGTTGTTTGCGGCAATAAACAGATCAGCCGGTGCGCCGTTTTCAATCTGACCGGCAAGCGTTCCCGATGGACCGAAATTTTTTACAAAGGTGGTACCCGGATTTTTTTTGGTGTAACTGGCGCTCAGTTCATTGATCACCTCCTTGAGACTTGCGGCTACAGAAAGGTTGAGCTCTCCGGCCATTGCAGGCATTGATACGGTGAGCAGCGCAAAAAGCAGAAGGAGTGTTTTTCTCATTGAGGTCATCATGATTGTATAATTTATATGTTGTCAGGATTATGGGTTAATGAGTGCGGCAATGTCCGAGGGCTTTCCGAAATAGACCGAAGAGAGAACGAGGATGTCAACACCTGTAGAGGCATAGATAGCGGCATTGTCGGCATTGATGCCTCCGGCGGCAGAAACCTTTACCCCGGGGAACTGGCGGTGAATTCCGGCGACAAGTATCGAGAGCTCTTCAGACGGCATCTTGTCAACCTGCACGACATCAGCTCCCGCAGCAGCGATTTTCAGCGCCTCCTCTGCGGTGTCGGCCTCAACAATAACTCTGTTTTCAGGAGCACGTTGTTTCAGGGACGAAAGGGTTTCAAGAAAGCTCTCAAGCCCGCCCTGAAAAGCGGTATGGTGACGAAACACCAGAATGGATTCCGACAGGCCAAGCCGGTGAGGCATTGCTCCCCCGGCCATGATAGCCTTGATGGCCACTTTTTTTGTTCCCGGAAACGACTTTCGGGTGGTGACAACAGAAACAGCAGGGTTTACGGCCCGGGCACTGTTGACGATTGCAGCGGTTCGTGTTGCGATGCCCGAAGCATATTCAAGCAGGTTGAGGGCAACCTTCCATCCGGCATGCAGGCTTGCAGCCGACCCTTCAGCCGAAAGAAACATGACTCCCGCCTCAACGCTTGTTCCGCTCGGCATCGCCGAGGTAACCCTCGCCCCGCAACGCTCAAGAACGCGACATGCCTCTTCCGTGCAGGAGAGTACCGTAAGATGTCTGCTGGAAAAAGTGATGGATCCCTGCTTTTCCCCGATACCAAGGAGCGTTGTCGTGAGGTCGCCATAAGGCATGTCCTCTTCAAGAAAACGTTCAATATCGGTGTCGGGCAGTTGATACAGCATGGTTCTTTGTTCTTGTTCGTTATGTGAATAAATGTATTTCGGCTAAACCGGAAAACGTTAAATAGTAAGGAAAAATAAAATAATAACTAAATAAATAAGATATTTATGATATAAATACTAAATAAAGTTGGACGCGCACGTTTTTTGCGTTATGGTTCCGTTCTGATCGTAATGAGTTTTCAAATATAACGCTTTTTGCCATCAATAAAACATACGGGAGAGTGGACTGTGGGACGTGGGTAGTAGGAAGTGGGTAGTAGGAAGTGGGTAGTAGGAAGTGGGTAGTAGGAAGTGGG
>JAAXUM010000041.1 GCA_013336025.1 Chlorobiaceae bacterium | reverse complement strand
TTGTCAATTTGCAGCTTTACAGATTTTTCAATGCTGTTTCGCAGGCATGGAGAAAAAAATCCACATCTGCATCCGTATGGGCAAACGAGAGGAAGTTTGCTTCAAATTGCGAAGGCGCCAGCCAAATGCCTTCTTTAATCATGCCATGGAAAAACCTGGCAAACAATGCCGTATCCGATCTTTGTGCGGAAGAAAAATCATTAATCATAACAAGTAATTAACAGCGTTCAAGCTCTTCTTGAGGCAAGAAGGTAAAGGGTCAACCCCCGGTCAGACCGCAGCACCTTTATCACATATCCATATAACGTATAAACTCAAGGGCTTTTTCCCGAAGTTCGTCATATTCCGTCAAAGAGAGCGGCGTGGAAAAACGAATCGAATAACCGTATTTCTCCATATTTTTCACAAGGCGAAACTGATCATGCGTCTGCACCCTGAACGTAACAACAACCCGTTCTTTCTCAGGGCTTGTATAGTACGAACCGAAACTCAGAAGTGTAGCGTCACTTTTTTCAAGCGAGGCTATAACTTCCGATAGCTTCAGACTGTGCGAAGGCAGATCAAGCTCAATGGTCGTAGCTTCCTGGCCGAGATGAAATATTCCGGAAATTTTTTCTGACACCGTTCTTTCGGCAACAACACCGACATACAGCCCTGCTTCATCCGATACTGGAAGAATCGAATAGGGAGAAGTTCGCAATCGTTCAAAGAGATCAAACAAATGCTCCTCGGGATCTATACTTCCGACTGCTTTCAATTGCAGTTCCTTCAGGAGGATGCCGCTCTTTTTTTTCGTTGCCGGTAACTGTAAAAAATCCGCAAGAGTCACAACCGCAACAACACGCCCTTCATAAACGACGGGCGCGCATTGAATTTCTTTCTCCTGCATCAAAGCAAGAGCATCCGATGCAACCGCATCGTCGGAAAAAAAAGGATACGTTCTGTCAACGCAATCCTCTATACACTCTTTGAGCAGCATGGTTCAATTTTGTTTACTCTCCTTTCATGCCGCCCTCCTTCAAACTCGGCGGCAAACCAGTTTTGAAGGCTTTTTGCTATGGTTTCACGATCGGTAAAGCGTGCAGAGAAACAGATAATATTTGCATTATTATGCTGCCGTGCAAGTGCTGCAAATTCCGGGTTACAGATAAGAGCGGCTCTGATGCCCTTTATTTTGTTTGCAGAGATGGAAACACCTATTCCTGTGCCGCATAACAGAACACCCTCCTGGCAACTGCCTTCAGCTACGCTCTCGCCAACCTTTCTCGCGTAATCAGGATAATCAACGGCATCTTCGTTGAAAGGCCCCATATCGGCCACCTCATGATTATTTTCCTTAAGCCACTGGATAACATAATTTTTCATTTCAAAACCGGCATGATCGCTCCCGACTGCTATTTTCATAATGAGTTTACACTTTGAATTGATAAGATGATTTTTTCTGCGAAGCCCTTTCAAGGAATAGTTTCTGGCTATTGATTTCAGGCTGTTGTTTTTCAACCTTCGAATACGTTCCGTCGGCGTGCATCTGCCAGGCCTTGACATTATCAAGAAGGATCAACTCAAAATCAGATTTCACCATCCTGATAATACTTTTGTCGACAACCGGAAAAAGCGTTTCGACCCTGTGGTCGAGATTTCTCGGCATAATATCGGCGCTGCCGAGATAGAGTTCCTCGTGTCCCGAATTGTGGAAATAGTAAAGCCTGCTGTGTTCAAGAAAACGGCCTATAACGCTGATCACCCTGATATGCTCGCTTATTCCGGGAATTTCCGGTTTCAGACAGCAGATTCCCCGCACAATCAGATCAATTTTCACCCCTGCCGAAGATGCCTTGTAAAGAGCTCGAATCGTTCTTCCATCAACAAGCGCATTCATTTTCATCACAATCCGTCCGCCTCCATCCCGCTGATGCAATGATACCTCTCTTTCGATCATTTCAATAATTTTTTTTCTTGTATTGACCGGTGAAACGAGAAGTTGATGGTACTCCTTGTGTTTTGAGTATCCCGTCAGAACGTTAAACAACTCTGAAACATCATTGGCTAACGATGCACTTGTAGTAAAAAAGCTGTAATCTGTATAGATTTTTGCTGTCGCCGGATTGTAATTGCCCGTGCCGAAATGCAGATATCTCTTGAGCTTTAACTGTTCGCGACGAACCACCATCACGACTTTTGAGTGAGTTTTCAGCCCCGGCAACCCATACACGACATGGGCGCCCACATCTTCAAGAGCTCTGGCCCAGCCGATATTATTTTCCTCATCAAATCTCGCCTTCAGTTCCACCAGCACAGCAACCTGCTTGCCCTGTTCAACAGCATGCATAAGAGCCTTGACAATCGGTGATTTGCTTCCGACCCTGTAGAGCGTCATCTTGATGGAAAGCACGTCGGGATCAGCGGCAGCGTGGCGGATAAAATCAACAACCGGCTGAAAAGAGTCATACGGATGATAGAGAAGCTGGTCTTTTGTTCTGACGGCACCGTAGATATCTCCTCCAAACTGCTCCTCTACCCTGTTGAAAGGCACAAAAGGTTCATCCTTCAGATCTGGTCGTTCAATTTTCAGGAGATCAATAAGGCAGCCAAGACCGAGAACTCCTTCAATTTCATAAACATTTCTTGTTGTCACATCAAGATTTTTCATAAGCAGATTTCTCACGAGCTGAGGCATATCAGGCGAGATATCAAGACGGACAACCTTTCCGTACCGTCGCGACCTGATACCCTGTTCGATCGTTTCAAGCAGATCGCCCGCCTCATCTTCCTCAATTTCAATATCCGCATCGCGAATAACCCTGAACAGATGCGACCGGTTCAGCTTCATTTTCGGAAACAACTGCCCGAGATTGTTCTCGATAAGGTCTTCAAGCCATATGAACCGTATTTTGTCATCATCAAACACCATGTCCTCGATCGTGTTGAGCTGTAACAGTCTTGGCAGAATACTCGGCACCTTAACCCTGGCAAACTTGACCGCCATGGTTTCCTCGTCTTCAAGCTCAATGGCAAGATTCAACGAGAGGTTTGACATGAATGGAAACGGGTGTCCTGTATCAAAAGCAAGCGGTGTAAGCACAGGATAAATCTCCTGGCGAAAATATGTTTTGAGTGCTCCCTGATGCTCCGGGGAGAGATCGTCAAAACGGACAAACTCAATGCCCCTTTCAGCAAGAGATGGAATGAGATCGTTATAAAAACAGTTGTTTCGCTGATGAAGTTGCAGGAGAATTCTTGTCCGGATCTGCTCAAGCTGCTCCAGAGGGGTGAGGCCGTCTACTGTTTTATCCTGAATGCCGGCTTCATACTGGTCTTCGATGCCCGCAACGCGAATCATGAAATATTCATCGAGATTCAAACTGAAAATCGAAATAAATTTCACCCGTTCCAGAAGTGGATGCGCATCCTGATCGAGAGCCTCCTCCAGAACTCGCTGGTTAAAATCGATCCAGCTCAGTTCACGATTGACATAATAAGCCGTGTGGTGAAGATCCGGCGGTTCAACAGCAATTCCGTTTTGTTCAGGTTCATACTGCATATAACATCAATGACAATTGTTGTATTGAAAAACTCCCTGTTCATGAACGATATAGTCAAGAGGCTGATCCCAGGGATCAACCGGTATCTTCGGCAGAACCTGCAAGTAAAAGGCAAGGCCAATTCGCAGGGGGTGACAACCTGCGGCAGAAAGGCGAGAGAAAAACCGGTCATAAAATCCTTTGCCGTATCCAAGCCTGTATCCGCGAAGGTCAGCGGCAACCACCGGTACAAGCACGGCATCAAGTGTACGTTCATCACTCATCACAGGTGCGAGAGGTTCACATTGACCGAACTCACCTGTTCTAACCGGTTCGCCGTTACGATAAGCTGCCGTTACCAGTTCACAACCTGCTGTCACCGGTATCGAAAGCTCTTTTCCTTGCCGGATCAGCAAAGCGAAAAGCTCCGAGGTATCCACCTCCCTGCGATCAGCAAGAGGCAGATATCCGAGAACATGTCTGAAAAGCGGAAACTCCGGGATCCGTTGTACCGCATCGGCAATTTCCCTGCTTTTTTGAAGCCAGTCACCTTCACTGAGAAGAAGCCGTTCGGCTATAACTTTTTTTCTCAAGATTCGCTTTTCAGCACGGATGATCTCACTCCGACCAGTCGGGATCACCGGAGTACCATGTTCATGTTTGCCGGATATTGCTCTGGACGGCATGAATGAATAACACTTGTTAAGTAAAACAATGCACTTTAAAATAAGATATAAAACTAAAAGCTTTATTATCCTTGCGAAGTAATAGACAAGCGGGAATGGTTGGACATAAAAACAAATGATTTTACATTGATGTAACATAATAATCAACCAATCCCGCTCCCTATGATACAATATATTGATCCGTCATCGATTACGTCAGGTGCCGTTTACTGTGTCGCTAAAAACTACCCTGAACATGCCCGGGAGATGCTGCTCTGGGACGACTCGACAATAGACGAGATTCCGGTTCCGGATGAAGAACCGGTTATTTTTCTCAAACCGCCATCGGCAATTTCAACCGACGGCATCACAGGTATTCCATCCTTCAACGGCAAGCGTCTTTCGAACAATCTGCATTACGAAGCGGAACTGGTACTGCTTATCGGCAGGAATTGCGAAAACTGCTCTCTCCATGAGGCATTGCAGGCCATCAAGGGCTACGGGATAGGACTTGACATGACACTCCGGGATGTGCAGCTTGCTGCAAAAAAAGAGGGGAACCCATGGCTGAAAAGCAAAGGGTTCAGAAACAGCGCTCTGATTTCAGAGATCATTCCCCGTGCAGAAGCCGAAAACTGGCAGGATTTCGAGTTTATTCTTGAACACAACGGAAAGAAGGTTCAGCATGGATCAACCGCTTCAATGATCTTTTCACCGATCTATCTTGTCCATTATTTATCGTATCTTTACGGTCTCCGCCGCGGGGATCTCATTTTCACCGGAACGCCGTCAGGAGTTGGCCGTGTAGTACCTGGAGATCATCTTAAAGCAACCCTTTTCCATACAGAGAGTTTGCCGGATTCCGATACCCCATTGCTCACCCTTAAAGCATGTGTCGTATAAAAGCATGCTTGAAATCATTAAATATTTATTCATATCATGAGCACTATTTTTCAAAACGCCCGAATTATCAATCCACAGAGCAACCTTGATCTTATCGGATCAATCAAGGTGTCAGTTGACGGATACATTGAAGAAATTACTGAAGGCGAGTGTGGAAAAAGTCCTGAAGACAGGGTGATCGATCTTCAGGGAAAACTGCTTGTGCCGGGACTTTTCGATATGCACTGTCATTTCCGTGAACCGGGCCAGGAGTACAAGGAAACCCTTGAGAGCGGATCTCAAGCCGCAGTTGCCGGTGGATTTACCGGTGTTGCTCTCATGCCGAACACAAAGCCGGTGATCGACAGCCCGCTCGGCGTGGCTTACATACGCCATAACGCACAGCAGTTACCGGTTGATCTTGAGGTTATCGGCGCAATGACTGAAGGAAGCAAGGGAGAACAGCTGGCGCCATATGGAAAATTCAGCTCCTACGGGGTAAAAGCGGTTTCTGATGACGGAACGGCGATTCAGAACAGTCAGAATATGCGGCTTGTCTTCCAGTACGCATCGAATTTCGATCTGCTTGTCATTCAGCATTGTGAAGACAGATCCATGACAGACGGCGCAGTCATGAATGAAGGGGTGTTTTCAACGAAACTCGGGCTTAAAGGCATACCCGACGTATCTGAAGCGGTCATGCTCTGCCGGGATATTCACCTGATCCGCTATCTCGAAAAGCACGAGCTGCACGATCCGGAAAACAAACCGAGATACCACGTTGCACACATCAGCACCAAAGCGTCACTTGACCTTGTCCGGCAGGCTAAAGCTGAAGGCTTCATGGTTACTTGCGAGGTCACCCCTCACCATTTCACCCTTACTGATGAAGATCTTTTCCATGCACCGTCAAAAGGCAATTTCATCATGAAACCCCCCCTCCCCTCAAAAGAGAACAGGGCGGCCATTCTTGAAGCAATTGCTGACGGAACGATTGATGCCATTGCCACCGATCACGCACCCCATGCACCGCATGAAAAAGAGTGCCCGCCCGATCAGGCCGCATTCGGCATTATCGGCCTCGAAACCGCTTTAGGACTTACCATAAGCGAACTTGTTGAACCGGGAATCATAACGCTCTCAAGAGCGATAGAACTGCTGTCAGTTAACCCCCGAAAAATTCTGCATCTTGATCCGCTGCTGTTTTCCAGGGGAGAACAGGCCAATTTCACCATTATTGATCCGGAGGAGGAGTGGACGCTTACCGCTGATGCCATCAGATCAAAATCAGCAAATACCCCCTTTCTTGGCCGCAAACTCAAAGGCAGGGCGATTGGTATTTATCACAAAGGGATGTTTCATGAAAGCGTAACTTCGAAAGAGCATTTTGGCGCGTAAAAGTTGTTAATCGAAAGTTTATTGCGTACATTCTTTATCTTTTTCGGAGCAAAGAGGATCCGTGAAAAATCTATGTAATGACAGATTTTTCAGTTACGGCAGAACAGAATTAAGGGTACCTCTATAGAGAGACCTTTTCGGGAAAAGCAAATCAACAACAAGAACCGGAGTAGACGTCATGGCAAAAAAACAAACATTCGGAGATAAAGGCAAAAAATCAGGCGGCAGTGATTTCAAAATGGCCAAGCTTGTTTTTTCAGTGAAATCACAAAAAAGCAATGCGTGGAAATTCGTTGAGAAGAACGTCCGCATACCCAATGGTGAAAACGAGCAGACCGTTCTCTCAAAAGCCATAAGCGATTCAGCAAAATAAGGCGCCAGACCATCTTCATCTTCCCGGGGTTTCATCGAATACTCCGGGAGACAACAGGAAAACACTCCACCCTTCTCCCCTTCATCAAATGAGTAACAGCAGCCACGGCGTTTCAGGCGACAGCGGTCAAAAGCAGTGGTTCGAAGAGTGGTTTAACCACCCGTTCTATCTTGAAGTCTATCGTCACAGGAACAGCGAAGAGGCGAAAAACTGTGTTCGAACGATTCTTTCTTTGACGGGACTTGACAAGAAAAAACAGGATAACATCAGAATACTTGATATAGCCTGCGGGGCCGGTCGCCACGCAATCGAACTCGCCCGATCAGGCTATCTGGTTACTGGTAACGATCTTTCTCCCTTTCTGCTCGAAGAGGCAAAAAACGAAGCGGAAGCTTCCGGTCTCGAACTGAATTTCTCCTGCTCTGACATGCGCAACATTCCGGCAAGCGCATCATATGATATGGTCATTCAGCTTTTTACGAGTTTCGGCTATTTTTCCACTATTGATGACGATCGACTCGTCGTTCGCAATGCCTTCGGTGCTCTTGTGAGTAATGGCTGGTATGTGCTTGATCTGATAAATCCGGTTCATCTTCGAAGAACTCTTGTCGCGGAATCACGTCGAACCTCAGGAGCACTCTCCGTGCATGAAACAAGAGAACTGCAAGGAAGACATATCAAAAAAACCATCACCATTTCTTCAAAGGAGCAGGAGGCAATAACCTTTACCGAATCTGTCAGGCTTTACCAGAAAGAGGAAATTTCGGCAATGCTTGAAGAGGAAGGTTTTGTGGTAACCTGTATTGCCGGAAGCTATGAGGGAGAACCCTTTAACGAAAAAGATTCCGGGCGCATGATCCTTTTTGCCCGAAAGCCTTGAGTCTGCGATCAGCGGGAAAAGGCTTTTTTCAACGCAGCAAATCTCTCTCACGATACCATTCGAAGGCACTCCTGATGCTGTTTGCATGAGGCTCTGTACGCATGCCGAGCTCGCGGACAGCCTTGCTTGAATCGTAGTAAAGAAACTCTGAAGCCACCCTGAACATCGAAAGATTAAAAAGCTTGGAAATGCCGTTATTGTTCTTTCTCAGAGAGAGAAACTGCTTAAGGAGTTTCGCCATCCAGAACGGCAGAGGAAAATTAACCTTTGGAACGCCGGTAACGTCAGAAATGGTATCAGCCAGTTCCTTGTAGGACACGTTGTCACCCCCGATAATATAGCGCTCACCGGTTCTTCCCTTCTGCATCGCTGCAATGATCGTTTCGGCGACAATTTCAACATCTACAACACAGACTCCTCCAAGCGGATAAAACGGAAGCTTTCTGTTATAGACATCCTTTATGAGCCTGCCTGCATTAAAATTGATATCACCAGCCCCAAAAACAAATGCCGGATTAACAATAACGCAATCAAGCCCTTTTTTCACAGCTTCAGCAACATCGATTTCTGCCTGACGCTTCGTTCTGGCATACTCGAGATTCAAGCGGTCAAAGTTCCATATGGAGGCTTCATTAAGCGGCTTGCGGTCAAAAGCAACGCCGACGGCTGTAATTGAACTGACATGAACAAAGCGCGTTACACCAGAGGAGAGTGCTGCCGCGAGCATATTGCGCGTACCGTCCACATTGATTCTGTTCAGGAGGGCGTTCTTCTTATCACCCATATAGGTAAGTCCGGCGGTATGGTAAACAAGATCCATACCCTGCATGGCCTGAGTAACAGACTCCGGATCAGTAACATCACCATAAACCAGTTTCACTCGATCGAGAACCTCGGAAAGTGAGGAAAGATCAGATGTTTTTCTGACCAGCACATGAACCTCATCAGAAGTTTCGGCAAGCTTCTGCACAAGACGCGATCCAATAAACCCGGTTCCACCGGTTACAAGAATTTTCTTGATCACAAATAATAAACTTCAGACATTGAAAGAGTCATTAACCTGTTCAAAAACAGGTGTGGTGCCATAAGGAGGCCTTACTTAAGAACAATATCACCATTCAAAAGCTGCTTGCGGATACCTTCAACCCTGTCATGGACATCGGCACCCACCAGTGATGAATTTTTGTCGTTATAAACATAATCCGTGTAGCGCTCATCAAGACCGAAAACAGTCAGGGATCCGCCCTTGAAACTTCCGTCAAGCACATTTTCAACTGTTTTAAGAAGCGCTTTATCTACAGACTTTATCATACTGGTCAGCACAAAACCTGGCGCTTCGGCCTCCTGATCCCGATCGGTGCAGATCACCAGCTTTTTCGACTCCCTTGCGGCATCGATCACGCCAAGTCCGCTTGCTCCGGCTGCCTGGTAAATAATATCAGCTCCTCTGGCATACTGGCCAATGGCCAGCTCCTTCCCTTTCACCGGATTGGCAAAAGCACTTCCGGTCATCCCTATGTAACCGGAAATAACCGTTGCGCCCGGATTGACATACTTGACCCCGTCAATGAATCCCGACTCAAACTTCCGGATAATAGCTGACTGCATACCGCCGATAAAACCAACCGTCTTTGTTTTTGTCACAAGTCCTGCAAGCGCTCCGGCAAGAAACGAACCTTTTTTCTCGTCAAACGCTATACCTGACAAATTCCCGGGAATAACGACGCCCGGCTTTGGGACATAATCAATGCATACAAACTTTTTGTCCGGAAATTCGCCGGCAAGCGTGGTGATATCCTCAC
>JAAXUM010000245.1 GCA_013336025.1 Chlorobiaceae bacterium | reverse complement strand
AAAATATGATCGGCTGAAAACGGAAGATCGACAGATACTGCTGTGTGCGGTGTTTTCATGTTACGCGTTGACGTAACATGAGTGTTGATAAATAACTTCCTGTAATTGCGGTACTTGCAGACAAATCCATCGCGACGGATGCTTTTGTGCAGCGTATCTCCCGGCGTAGTTGGTTGTGATGTTGATAACGGTGTTGTTGACAACTTCAACTACCGTATTCTTATTACGCAATCCGTTACTTGAAAAAGTCATGATGGTAACGTATCATTAAGTGGTTTAATAGGTTTATCTTATTTATTTAAAATATGATAATGATACATGCGATTCTTGCTTGTGTGGCGTGAATGAACATCTCGCGATTTATACGTGCTTATTGGCAGAATGTGGATAACTTGTTGACAATGTGATGCAGGGCTTGTTTGAGGGTATTTTCCATAAGTGAATCTTGCGGAGGGCTTTGATATCACAGAAAAGTAATATATTTGCCCAGACAAAATCGGGGTATTGATCGCCCGGTTCTTTTATGAGGTTCTCAATGCTTTACCATGCTATCACTAACTATCGAAGAGCTTGTTTTACGGGCAAACAGAATCAGGCTGGTTCTTTCAGACAACGACGGCGTCTTTACTGATAATGGCGTTTATTACGGGGAGAATGGTGAGGTCATGAAGCGTTATTCTATCCGTGACGGAATGGGTGTTGAACGGCTCCAGAGTTACGGTATTGATACCGCTGTCATGACAGGGGAGATCTCGCCGAGCATTACCATGCGGGCAAAGAAGCTTAAAATGAAACACCTCTATCTTGGAGTGAGTGATAAATTATCGAGACTTGAAGATGTTTTGGCGGATACAGGTTTGTCTTTGCATGAGTTGGCATATATCGGAGATGATGTCAATGATGCTGCCATTATGAAAGAGATTGCTTTGGCTGGTATTACCGCCTGCCCGAAAGATGCTGTTGATTTTGTCATGCCGTTTGCCCATTACACCACGGTGCATAATGGCGGATATGGTGCGTTTCGTGATTTTGCCGAGTGGCTGATATCCCTGAAAATTTCTGCTTGAGTGTGATGTTTAGGCCAGAGGGTGCGTTGTATTCTTTGGCGATGAGAGAGATGCTTTTTTATTCATTTTTTTTTAAAGTCTATGGCTGAAGTGAAAATCGGGAACAGAATGGTGGGAGACGGCCATCCTGTGTACATAATCGCGGAGATAGGAATTAATCACAATGGATCACTTGATATAGCCAAAAAACTTGTTGAAGGCGCAGCCGCTCTTGGTTGTGATGCCGTGAAGTTTCAAAAACGTACTCCTGATCTCTGTGTCCCCCAGGATCAGCGCAGTATCGAGCGTGAAACGCCGTGGGGCCTTATGACCTATATCGACTATCGTTACAAGGTGGAGTTCGGCTATGAAGAGTATCGGGAGATTGACCGGTGCTGTCGTGAAAACGGTATCATGTGGTTTGCTTCCTGCTGGGATGAGGAGGCTGTTGATTTTATGGAGCAGTTTGATCCGCCCTGCTATAAGGCAGCTTCTGCCTCGCTTACCGATTCAGCTCTTCTTGCAAAAGTAAGAGGTACAGACCGACCGCTGATTCTTTCAACCGGAATGTCAACCATGGAAGAGATAACTGATGCCGTTAAGCGATGTGGCAGCAGGAATCTGCTGCTTGCCCATACCAACTCAACCTATCCGTCTCCGGTTGAAGAGCTGAACCTGAACATGATCAAAACGCTGAAATCCATCTATCCCGAAATTCCGGTTGGATATTCCGGACATGAAACAGGTTTATCGACAACCTGGGCAGCAGTGGCTCTTGGTGCGGTGTTCGTCGAACGCCATATTACTCTTGACAGGGCAATGTGGGGATCTGACCAGGCCGCATCGATAGAACTGACAGGTCTGGGAAGACTGGTGTCAAATATTCGTGATATTGAAAAAGCTTTCGGTGATGGTGTGAAAAAGGTTTATGAAGGTGAAGCCAGGGCACGAAAAAAACTCAGACGAGTTTAAATGCTTTTTAAATTTCCGTTCTGACCGTAAATTCAGAACAGAATGCATGACATAGTTAACAGGGGTGCCTTATATCACTCTGTTATAATCGGTATTAATTCTGCCCGGACACCTGATGTTTCGGGCCTCTTAACCAAACCAACAAGGTGTTCTGTTATGACAAAAACGATACTCCGGCGATGCGCGAATATGAATACAAGGCTGAAATGAAACAGCTTCTTGAGCTGATTGTTCATTCTCTTTATACTCACCCCGAGATTTTTCTCAGAGAGCTGATTTCCAACGCTTCTGATGCGTTAAGCAAGGTTCGCTTTAATTCCCTGACAGATGAGTCAATAATGAACAGTGAAGCCGGACTTGCCATCAGAATCACCCTCGATTCTGAAGCCCATACCGTTGTTATTGAGGATAATGGTACCGGAATGACAGAAGAGGAGTTGATTTTAAATCTTGGCACTGTTGCCCGCTCAGGAACACTCGGTTTTCTGCAGGCGCTGAAGGAGCAGCAGAAAGAACTTGACGGCAATCTCATAGGACAGTTCGGTGTGGGATTTTATTCCGTGTTTATGGTTACCGACGAGGTTACGGTTGAAACCAGAAGCTCGGGAGCTGATTCGGCGGGGTATCGCTGGCGTTCCGGTGCTGCGGGTACTTTTACCATTGAGAGAATCGAAAAAGAGCAGCGTGGCACAAGGATCTCTTTTACGCTCAAGGAGGAGTTCAGGGAGTTTTCCGAAACGTACCGCATTGAGCAGATTATCAGGAAATATTCCAATTTTGTTGATTTTCCCATTTTTCTCGGTGATAACCAGATCAATACCATCTCTGCGCTCTGGCAGCGTTCGAAAAATGATGTGAGCGATGAGGAACGTAATGAATTCTACAAGTTCCTCTCAAATGACTTTAACCCGCCGCTTGATACACTGCACTTGTCCGTTGAGGGGAAAGTGTGTTTCAAAGCACTTCTGTTTCTGCCTGAAGAGGCTCCTCCGGAACTTATGTATCGTCAGGGTGATCTCGAAAGCCGCGGCCCTCAGCTTTATGTGAAAAAGGTGCTGATTCAGCAGGAGTGCCGTGATCTTCTGCCTGAGTATCTCAGATTTGTCGCTGGTGTTGTCGATACTGAAGATCTTCCGCTCAATGTCTCTCGTGAAGTGGTTCAGTCAAGCAAGGTGATGGCAAACATTCGCCAGATTCTTACCGGAAAAATCCTCTCCTGGTTTGAATCGATGGCGACAGATCAGCCTGAGAAATTCCGCAAGTTCTATAAGGCATTCGGGCCTTTTCTGAAAATAGGACTCAATACCGATTTTACTCATCGCGACAGGATTATCGGGCTCATGCGTTTTGAGAGCACAAAAACAGCGGAAGGGGAGTATGTAACGTTCAAAGAGTATGTGGAACGTATGGATGCCGGGCAGAACGAGATTTACTATCATAGTGGCAGCCACCGCAGCCAGCTTCTGGC
>JAAXUM010000040.1 GCA_013336025.1 Chlorobiaceae bacterium | reverse complement strand
TTTCCCGACACGACGCTCGTCCGATCTATGTTTGATACATGAAATGTTCCGGTCAGAGGAACCATAAGCCTTTCATACTGATGCTTTGCCGTTCTCACCGAAAGTTCAAGCCGACCAATCTCTTCGCTGTCAACGTGACAGTGTGCATCAATACCAAGAACAGAGAGGGGGGCTTCACAACACTCTGCTGCCGTTCTTATCGGCATTGCCGCCTGCTGTTCTGTTACGGCAGAAAACACTTGCGATCCTTTTTTAATGATTGCCGCTTTTTCAGCAGCAATCAGCGCAGGTGTAGAACCAAGCCACCCGGTATGATCCTGCCCTATGGAAGTGATCACAACATAATCTGAATGAACAACGTTGGTGGCATCAAGTCTCCCGCCCATGCCCGTCTCAACAATTGTTACCTCAACATTTTCAGAAGCAAACCATGCAAAAGCAATTGCTGTTGTTACTTCAAAAAATGTTGCATGACACTCTTCAACCCGGGATTTGATCTGAGAACAGTATGATGCAACAAGCTCATGAGGTATACACTCACCGTTCACACGCATCCTTTCTGTAAAATCAACCAGATGAGGTGAAGTGTAGAGTGCTGTTTTTTTACCGGATGCCTGAAAAACAGCAGCAATGGCAGCGGCAGTGGTTCCTTTCCCGTTAGTACCGGCAACATGAACAACCGTTCCCAGTCGCCGATGCGGCGAGCCGAGAACAGCAAGCAGACCGAAAACCCTTTCAAGACCAGGTTTGATACCGAAACGGTGCAGTGGATAGAGAAAATCAAGTGCGTCCTGGTAATTCACCGAATCAGGGTTAACTGTTATGAATGGTCAAGAGGGCAGACTTTATGAGATCTTCAACCGATTGCTCCGGGTTCTCCTCAAGAAGAGCTGAAACAGCTTTTTGCGCAATGAGTCTTGAAAAACCAAGGGTCACAAGTGCATGAACAGCATCATCCTTAACATGATGAGAAGGTATTGCAGCTTTTCCTGCTGCGGGTGTAACCATCGGAAGCTTGAGAATTTTATCTCTCAGCTCAAGAATTATTCTTGCAGCCGTCTTCTTTCCGACTCCGCTGATACCATAGAGTCTTTCCGGTTCGTTAGCCATGATCGCCTCATGCACTTCATGAACCTGAAGACCGGAAAGCACAGCAAGAGCAAGTTTCGGGCCAACACCTGATGTAAGCAAAAGCAGTCGAAACAATTGGCGCTCTTCTTCTCTGAAAAAACCATAAAGCTGCAAGGCATCTTCCCTGACGGAAAGGTGGGCATAAAGAAGAACCTGACTGCCCTCGTCGGGCAGTTGGCGAAAGGTGATCGCAGAAATGAGCATCCGGTAAGCAACACCGGAAACATCAATAACCGCTTCTTCCGGCAGCGCTGTAACCAGGCTGCCTTTAAAATATGCAAACATGAGAGAAATAAGGCTGACCAGACGGAAAACCGCTGTAATGACGGTTCATGAAACTATCAGACCAATAAAACCGAAATGAATGAGAAAAGATGAAACTCTGACTCAATCAACCTTCACATAGTTATTGAGCATTTTTGTCAACTGCGCCTTTTTACGCGAAGCCTTGTTCGGATGCAGGTAGCGCTTTACGCCAAGACGATCAAGCTTCTGTACTGCTGAACGATAGGCTTGCTCTACAACGCTTTTATCAGCACTGGTATCAATAAGTTTCTGCATGCTCTTCAAAAGAACCTTCAGCTCTTTTTTTCTTGCCCTGTTCCTTACGTTCCTTTTTTCAGACTGCCTGAGTCTTTTTTCTGCCGATTTGTGTAAAGGCATATCGTGGTCTTGTTAGATAATAATTTCCGAAAAGTGTTCTTATAGATAAACAAAAGGCATATAATATACAAGAATAAGAAAAAACTCAAAAGGAAAAAGTTCCAGACCCTCTCTACCCCATCCAGAACAGAAAAAGTCAGAGGAGAATGTGGCAGGGGTCAAAGGTGCCGTCGGTCAATGCCATAGAGATCCCTCTCCGCGTTCGGGATGACATTGAACAATACGCTCCATTACCCATTCCCCACTTCCCAATCCCCATTCCCCACTACCCACTACCTAATCCCTACTTTTTCTTATATTTGAAACACCATCTCGTCACCATCAATAAAACAGGCCGATTATGAGTTTAATGATCAGTGTCTCCGGTATAAGGGGCATCGTTGGTACAAGTCTCACACCCGAGAACCTCACAACATTTGCTCTGGCGTTTGCTTCTTGGATCCGAAGTAAACGCGAGCCGTCTGAGCTGATCGGCAGCCCGAAAAGACCGCGCATCGTCATTGGCAGAGACACCCGCCCAACCGGTTTCTGCATCAGCAACCTTGTCAGCAATGCTCTTGCTCTCTCAGGATGCGATGTTATCGATATCGGCATTGCGACAACACCAACCGTCGAACTTGCCACCGTTACCGAAGGGGCAGATGGCGGCCTGATCGTCACAGCTTCCCACAACCCCGTTGAATGGAACGCATTGAAAATGCTCAACAGTCGGGGCGAGTTTCTCTCTGCTCCTGATGTCGATGAGTTACTTGCCATTGTTGAAAAAGCGCATTTTCATGCTGCCCGGTGGGATGATATTGGAACTGTCACCACAACCAGCCGACATGATGACCTGCATATTGACAAGATCATGAACCTGCCGTTCATTGACCCCGAAGCTATAAGAAAACAGGAATTCCGTGTTATGATAGACTGTGTCGAGGGGGCCGGATTCTCTATTGTTCCGCGCCTCTGCCGAATGCTCGGTATGGAAGCACTTACTCTGGTAGCCTGTGAAGGAAGTGGACTGTTTCCGCGAAATCCGGAGCCGGTAGAAGAAAATCTTGCTGGTACCATAACCGCCATGAAACAGGCCGGATGCGATTTCGGTCTGATTGTTGACCCGGATGTCGACCGCCTGGCCCTCATTTGTGAAGATGGATCTCTTTTCGGTGAGGAGTACACCCTTGTTGCCTGTGCCGACTTTTTCCTGAACATTAAAAATGGCCCCGTAGCCAACAATCTTTCAAGCAGCAGGGCTCTTGCTGACATTGCCCGGCAGCATGGTGTCGCCTGTTACAGCGCCAAAGTCGGGGAGGCGAATGTCATTGAACTCATGAAAAAAGTTGGCGCTGTTATCGGTGGTGAAGGAAATGGCGGGGTTATCCTTCCCGATCTGCATTATGGAAGAGATGCTCTCGTTGGCATAGCCCTTTTCGTCCAGGCCTTTACTGCATGGCGAATGAAAAACCAGGGGGGGACAATATCATCTTTCCGCAGAGAGTTTCCGGAATATGTCATGTCTAAACAGAAAATAAAGCTTGGATCGATGAGTCCCGAGATTCTCGATAACATCTTCAACGAAATTTCCCTGCACTACCCTCTTGCCAAAACAAATATAACTGATGGACTGAAACTTGATTTTGACGATTGCTGGGTACATTTACGTCCGTCAAATACCGAGCCAATCGTCAGAATCTATGCTGAAGCACACACAAAAACACGTGCTGAAGAAATCGCACTTGAACTGATGAACGAATTAAAAAAAGCTGAGAGACGTTGAATCGCAAAAAAGAAAAAACAACTGATACGTCTGCAAAAGAACGAATGAGCAAAAGCTCGGCATCATCAAAAAGCTTCAGGACGCAAAAGGATGACACCCTTGAGAGAGGAAAAAAAGGATCGGCAGACTGGTATATTGCTTCACGCCTTTTCGCCTATATCAAACCCTATAAAGCACTTGTTGCGGCATCGGCCATCATCACTCTTGCCGGGTCAATTCTGGGCCCACTGAGGCCATACCTCACCAAAATCGCCATTGATGACCACATCGCCCATGGCGATATGAAAGGACTTGCAACCATCAGCCTGCTTCTTGCTGCGGTTGTCCTGCTCGACGGCATAAAACAGTTCGTTGCAACATGGCTTACCCAGATCATCGGCCAGAAAGCCGTTTTCAGCATCAGAATGGATGTTTTCAGACATCTGCAGCAACTTCCGGCAAGATTTTTTGATCGGAATCCCATAGGCCGACTCCTGACACGAACAACCAATGACATCGAATCGCTCAATGAGATGCTCTCAAGCGGGATCATTACCATTCTCGGCGACATCATGCAACTTCTGTTCATTGTCGGCTTGATGCTCTGGATAGACTGGCAACTCGCCCTTGTGGTGCTCGCCATTCTACCCCTGATGCTCTATGCCACCATGATGTTCAAAAAAAAGGTAAGAATAGCCTTTCAGGACGTTCGTACCCATCTGGCACGACTCAATACATTTCTGCAGGAGCATATCGCAGGTATGACCATTGTTCAGCTCTTCAATCATCAAAAAAGCGAATTCAATAAACATTCGGGCATCAATGCCGATCACAGGGACGCAAACATCAGAACTGTTTTTTATTTTTCTGTTTATTATCCGTTTATCGAAGTCCTCAGCTCCCTCGCCGCAGGAGTTGTCATCTGGTACAGCGCAGTCAGGGTGCTCAAAGCTGAACTCACTCTTGGAGTAGTGGTCTCTTTTGTACAGTACATATGGTTGTTTTTCAGACCGCTACAACATCTTTCGGACAGGTTCAATGTTATCCAGACCGCCATAGCAAGCTCTGACAGGGTTTTCCGGCTTCTTGAGGAAAAGGGCGGAGAAGGTGACGTGACAGCAGAACCGGAACCATTTATCTTCAGAAACCGGATTAGTTTCAGAAACGTCTGGTTTGCATATGATGCTGACAACTGGATACTCAAGGATCTTTCGATGGAAGTCCGGCGCGGAGAAAAAATCGCTATAGTCGGAGCAACCGGAAGTGGAAAAACAACCATCATCAATATACTCACCCGCCTCTACCCCTGCACAAAAGGATCTGTCAGTATTGACAATGTCGAACTCGCCGATATAGCGAACCGGTCACTGAGAAAAATGATAGGCGTGGTCATGCAGGATGTTTTTTTGTTTTCAGGCACCATACGCGAAAACCTTGCTTTCGGCAATCCGGACTTGCCGGACGAAGCTGTTTTCGAAGCGGCTCGAATTGTCGGTGCCGACCGATTTATCAGTCAACTGCCTGGTGGTTATGCCTACAGGGTTCAGGAAAACGGCGCCGGTCTCTCTGCCGGACAGAAACAATTGATCGCGTTCGTTCGGGCTCTGCTTTACGACCCACAGATACTTGTGCTTGACGAAGCAACCAGTTCAGTTGATACCGAAACGGAAATGCTTATCGATGCGGCAACCGCCAAACTCATGCAGAACAGAACATCGATCATCATAGCTCATCGACTCTCAACGGTGCAGAAAGCCGACAGAATTATCGTACTGCACAAAGGGGTCATTAAAGAGAGTGGGAGCCATCAGGAACTGCTCAAAGAAAAGGGGCTCTACTACAAGCTTTACCTCCTGCAACACCCTGAGGGACGGTAAAATAAGGACTGAAAAGACCTCTGTGACGAATAGAACAAAAAAAATCCTGGTACCATCTCGCTTTTTCTTCCTCTGGTCATTTAAGTCCCTTTCTTGCCCTTTCTTCTACAAACTGCTGTCTCTCAGCACCTTGACCGGCTCAAGCTTGGCCGCCCTTGCAGACGGAAGAATTGATGAAATTGTGCTGATAAAAACCGTTACACCGATAACATAAAAAAAATAGATCGGGTTGAGAGACATGCTGAAACCTGTTTTGGTCAGCGGACCCTGAGAGTTTTCGACAGGAATGCTTGCAAAAAGATTGATGGAGCCAATTGCGAGAACACCGCCAAGAAGCGCTCCGGCCAACCCGACAAGAAAACCTTCAAGTACAAACATTGCAACCAGATCCAAAGCGGAAAATCCAAAAGATTTCATGATGGCGATATCTCGACTTTTTTCGAAAACCGTGGTGACAAGAATATTGGCGACACCAAATCCCGACACAACACCCACAAACGCCACAAGAGAAAAAACGATATAGCCGATACGGGCAAAGAGAGAAAGAATGCTCGCATTCTCTTCCTGCCAGGTTGGGCATTTGTATCCGGTAATCCTTTCCAACTCTCTTGCAAGCGAGGTGTTATTAAGCGGATCCCTGACCTTGAGCGCAATACCGCTGACCTTGTTGGCCGGCAGACCCTCGATGATCTGACCAAGTTTGAGTGAAACGAAAACACTGTTATCAACGGCATTGACTCCTGAAAAAAAGATACCGGCAACCTTGCACTGCCGACTTTTTCCTGATGCAGGAATAATCACAACCTCATCATTGAGTTCCAGATGCATGTCACGAGCAACGGTGCGTCCGACAAGAAGTGCATTGGACGAGTTTCGAAACACTGAAAGATCTCCCTGCTGAATCTTGCCTGAAATCCCGCTGATTTCATTTTCCCTGTCAATAATCACCCCTTTAAGCAAAATCGGCTGATTCCTGTTGCCTTTGACCGCCATAACCTGCGATTCGACATAGGGTGATGAGGCAGTCACCTCTTTTTCATAAAGGGAAGAGCTGAACATACCGAGAATCTGGCGATAATTCCGTACCTCCTCCTTTTCCTGCTTTCTGATATTGTCTTCAACCATGGAAACCAGCTTTTCCCCTGTGCCATTAATGATATTAACCGGCACAGGGTTGAGCTTTTCACCCTTGATGGTTATATGAGGCGCCACATTGACAATGGTATCAATAAACGAATCAAGCAGGCCTCTTGTGAGGGATATGGTGGTAATAAGCACCATAGTGCTTACAGCAACACCAAAAATCGTGGTCAAAGTCTGGCGACGACGACCGAGCAGATGACGAAGCGCGATATCAAACAGTGTTTTCAGCATGATGGCCGTTCACGGGCAGGCTAAAAAGTTGGGATATTTTTATTAAGTTACAGCTTTAACTGTCAGTATGACAAATCCTTCACAGAAACAGACGATCCGGACACAGCATGAACGAGAAACTTTCAACTCCTTCAAATATAACAATTGAACGAAAGCTCAACCATGTGGAAATATGCCTGCACGGGAACGTCTCCTTTGAGGGAAAAAACACAGGATTTGAACACTATTCGATTGAGCATCAGGCAGTACCGGAAATTAATTACGCTGACATAAACCTCACTACTACACTGCTTGGCAGAACAATAGGCTCTCCTCTCATGATCTCATCGATGACCGGAGGCTACCATGAAGCGGCAACGCTTAACCGTCAGTTCGCTCAGGCAGCGGAGCATTTCCGCATACCGCTCGGCGTCGGCAGCATGCGACAGGCACTTGAAAACAATGAACACAGGGAAAGTTTTGCCGTTGTCCGCAAAGCCGCACCCTCTGTCCCGGTTTTTGCAAACATCGGTGCCCCTGAGGTTGCAGCAGGACTTGAAGGATCACAGATCGAAACCATGCTTGACCTTATCCAGGCCGACGGTCTGATTGTTCATATCAATGCTGCCCAGGAGCTCTTTCAGCCTGAAGGTAACACCAATTTTCACGGATTTCTCGATCAACTTGCCTCTCTGACGGCAAAAACTCCCGTTCCCGTTATCGCAAAAGAGGTTGGCTGTGGTATTTCAGGAGAAGCCGCCCGTCTGCTCATCGAAGCCGGTGTGAAAGTTATCGATGTGGCGGGTGCAGGCGGTACCAGTTGGCAGAAGGTTGAAGAGGTTCGTTATACTAAACGTTTCGGCGCTGAAAACAGATTCAGCCCTGAGGGTCTCGATGAACTTCTGAACTGGGGAATACCAACCTCGGAATGTCTTTCAGAGATCAGTAAACTCAAAAAAGACCATCCGCAGTACCAATCGATTGAAATCATTGCATCCGGGGGAATCCGGAGCGGAATAGATATAGCCAAAGCCATTCTGCTCGGAGCCTCTATGGCGGCATCAGCAGGAATGCTCCTTAAAGCGCTCCATGAAGGCAAGCTGCTGCAGACCATCGAACTATGGCTGAACGACCTCAAGGCGGTGATGTTCCTTACCGGCTCTCTCTCTCTGGAACAGCTTCAAACAAAACGCATGACTCTTAAACATCGACCGACTTTGTAATGAACATACCAATCACACAGGAACTTGTCGAAAAAAAGTATCGCCTCTACCACAACCGTATCAATGAAGCTCTTGCCGGTTGCTTCAACGCAGATACACCGGTGACACTCTATGCTCCGGCAAAGTATATTCTTGAAGGCAAAGGGAAAAGAATAAGACCATTTCTCACTCTCCTTGCATCCGAAGCTGTTTGCGGCTCATCAGAAAAGGCACTCAACGTTGCGCTTGCTGTTGAAATTCTGCATAATTTCACGCTGATGCATGATGATATCATGGATCAGGCTGAACTCCGGCATGGCAGACCAACTGTGCACAAACAGTGGAATGCGAACGTAGCAATCCTTTCCGGCGATATGATGATTGCTTACGCCTATGAGCTTGCACTGCAATCCCCCTCAACACGGCAAATTGAACTGGTGCATATCCTTAATGATGCCAATATAACCATTTGTGAAGGCCAGGCTCTCGACATCGAGCTTGAAGAGAAAAAACATGCAACCATTGCCGATTATCTTGACATGATTGCAAAAAAAACCGGAAGGCTCATTTCGGCAGCTTTGGAAGCAGGCGGTGTTGCCGGTAATGCCACAGATGAACAGCTCAAAAACCTCGTGACCTTCGGTGAAAAAATCGGCCGGGCATTTCAGATACAGGATGACTTTCTCGACATTATGGCTGATGACGGCAAATCCGGCAAAATTGCAGGTGGCGACGTCATCAACGGAAAAAAAACCTATCTCCTCCTGAGATCAATCGAGCTTACTACCGGCAATGATCACCGTCTCCTTCAGTCCATTATTGAAAACAACGGCATCAGTGCGGATCGAGTACCCGAAATCCGGTCAATCTATCAACGATGCGGTGTACTTGATGAAACACGACTCCTGATTCACCGTGACACCGAAAACGCCCTGTCGGCTGTTGACAAGCTGCCACATGCCGAAGGCCGTGAGTACCTTAAAGGTTTTGCAAACATCCTTGTAAAAAGGGATTATTGATTGCAAAGGAAGGCATGATCGCCACTCCCGAAAATGATTCAAGGACTCTCCTGCTGATCATGTCACAGGTACCCGGACTCGGCCCGGCTCGAATCAATGCCATCATCAGCCATCTCGGTATATCCATGGATATCCTTGATGCGACAGAGGGAACATTTCAGCAGGTGCCCGGCATTGGAGTTCCTCTTGCAAAAGAGATTGTCAGCTTTCTCGGCAGTCGTCAAAAACGGCTTGCCGCTCTGGAAGCAGCCGAGAAACAACTGCTTGAGCTCGAACGATACAAGGCTACACTCCTCACCATAACCGACCCTGAATACCCCGGATTGTTAAAGGAAATAGCCGATCCCCCGCCATACCTCTTTGTGCGCGGCACCCTGCCGGGGAATGATGAGCCAGGCATCGCAATTGTCGGCACAAGACGGGCATCGCCCTATGGAAAACAGGCTGCAGCAATGTTTTCCAATGAACTTGCCCGTAAGGGATTCCCGATCGTCAGCGGCCTTGCCTACGGTATTGATATAGCAGCACATATGGCGGCTATCGGGTCCGGAGGCAAAACTATTGCCGTTGTTGCAACAGG
>JAAXUM010000244.1 GCA_013336025.1 Chlorobiaceae bacterium | reverse complement strand
GTGGGACAAAATCGCACCAAATGCTTTCAAGATAATGGTCGATATTGATGCGGCCGAGTTGAAAAAGAAATCCTTTAAAGTGGATCTGCCTGTTCAGGGTGACTGTAAGCATTTTATCGAAAAAATTGTGGAAACGAAATACCGGAAAATATCACCCGGAAAAAACAACTGGGTAAAATGGTGCAGAAACATCAACAGCAAGTACGACCCTGCAAAAGAAATATTAAAAACAAGAAAACTTAATCCGTATCTTTTCTTCTCCAGGTTTTTTCATATGCTGCCCGAAGAGCAGATCACCATAACATCTAATGGATCGGCATGCGTTATCCCGTTTCAGGTTGCAGAAATAAAAAAAAGACAGAGACTCTTCACAAACAGCGGCTGCGCCTCGATGGGGTATGGATTGCCTGCAGCCATAGGCGGCTGCATCGCCGCAGGCCGGAAAAAAGTTATCTGTCTGGAGGGCGACGGCAGCATTCAGATGAACATCCAGGAACTGCAGACTGTCATCAAAAACGAGCTGCCGCTCAAAATATTTGTCACCAATAATAACGGTTATCATTCCATAAGACAGACTCAGCATAATTTTTTCCATTCCAAGTATGCAGGCGTCGACAATGACTCCGGTGTGAGCTTTCCTGATTTGGGGAAAATCTCCCGTGCTTACGGGATCAAGTATTTCCGGATACGAAGTGAAAAAGAGATAGAAAAGAAAGTGCAAGCCGTCATGGAATCCGACATGCCGGCATTATGCGAGGTTGTTGTGGACTTCGCATGTCCTTTCATGCCGAAGTCCGCCTCAAAAATTTTGCCTGACGGCAAAATGGTTTCAACGGCACTGGATGACATGTACCCGTTTCTTTCTGATAATGAAATGGCAAGCAATAAATACCAATTACCCGAGGAATAAGATGCGTTCAATTAAAATTCTTGACTGCACTTTACGTGACGGCGGCTATGTTAATGACTGGAACTTCGGGCTTGGCACGATTGAAAGCATCGTCAGCAGATTGAACAAGGCTGGTATAGATATTGTCGAGATCGGCTTCCTCGATGAAAGAAGGAAGTACGACGAGAACCGTTCCATTTTACCTGATACGAACTCCATAAAACCCATTTTTAAAAATCTCGCCATTAAGGATGCCTTGATTCTGGCGATGATTGATTTCGGGACCTGCGGCATCGAAAGTCTTTCCGACCGGAAAGATTCGGTTGTTGACGGAATACGCGTTATTTTCAAGAAAAAGGACTGCATCGAGGCGCTCAAGTTCTGCGCGGCAATCAAGAAAAAGGGATATAAAATATTTCTTCAACCCGTGTCCGTCACCGGCTACACGGACTCTGAAATGACAACCCTGTTAAAACAGGCCAATGAAATCTGCCCGTATGGCATCTATATCGTGGACACCTATGGACTTATGCATAAGAAAGAGATGATGCATTATTTCAACTTGATGGATAAAATTCTGTCTGAAGATATTTCCATCGGTTACCATTCACACAATAATTTTCAACTTGCCTATGCAAACTGCACTGAATTAATGGCCGTCGAATCCGGTCGAGAACTTCTGGTTGACGGTTCGCTCTATGGAATGGGTAAAAGTGCAGGCAATGCCTGTACGGAGCTGCTGGCCCTGCATATCAATGAATATTATGGCGGGCAATATATTATTGATCAGCTCCTGGAAGCGATTGATGTGGACATCATGAAGGAATACGCCAAACAATACTGGGGGTATTCACTCAAACATTTTATGGCTGCAGCCAAAGACTGTCACCCGGAGTACGTAAGTAATCTGCTCAGCAAAAGAACTCTATCCGTCAAATCCATCAACGAGATTATCGCGAAGATCGAACCGGAAAATAAATTGATATTTGACCGGGATATCCTGGAAACGCTTTACCAGAATTATCAGAATAATATGATTGACGACTCCGATGCCTACACTAAGCTTGGCGCTGAATTGAGTAAAAGGAATATCCTGATTATCGCGCCCGGCAAGTCCATAGAACTTCACGCAAATAATATACAAACTTTTATTCAGGAGGACAATCCGGTTGTCATCACCATTAACTTCATCAACGATGATTATCAGCCGGATTACGTTTTTATGGGCAATGCTAAAAGATACAGCCAGTTTTTCAATAAAATCTACCGCCATGATCTTAATGCAAAGGTTGTCTGCACGTCAAACGTATCTGAATCGAATAAGAAAATAGATTACAGGTTCAACTTTAATTCACTGATCATTGCAGATGAACTGATCAGGGACAACCCTGTATTAATGCTCATCAAGATACTGGTCAAAATGAAATTCAAAAAAGCGTACATTGCAGGATTTGACGGATACGTCCCTGATGATGCCCAAAATTACCCGGAAGAATATATTCAATTTCTTTTCTGCAACGATGATGTCGTTCTGCGAAACGAAGCCGTAAAAAAAGTACTCACTGAAACAGGAAAGGATATCAAACTGGAGTTCTTAACCCCGTCTCTTTACTTATAGTATGTAAGCATTTATTGACGCAGTTGATGAAAACAAAGATGACATCGAATAACAGATTAAAAATACGGGCTGTGGCTCTTGATTTGGACGGCGTAGTTTATGAAGGTGATCATGTCATCAAAGGCGCAGCGAAAACAATCGGCAGTCTCAGGGACAAAGGCATTGATGTTTATTTTGTAACGAACAACTCCGGAAAAAAACGGGCATCTATCGTCAATAAACTGAATCAAATGGGTATCGAATCGACTCTCGACCAGATTATCACTTCCGGATATGCTGCCGCGGTTCTGGTCAATAGTTTATGCCGTACACAGCAATACAGAATCTGCATCATTGGTTCTGAGGAACTGGCGGAGGAAATTATTCAATTTAACCGGAATATTGTTGATGAGCCGCCTGCCGAGATTCTTGTCGTCGGTCTGGATAAAGCATTCAACTATGAAAGACTTTCATCGGGTTTGATTGCGCTTCGTCAGGGCGCCATCTTCGTTGCCTGTAATCGGGATAGAACATTTCCTGTTGGGAATAATCACGTCCTGCCCGGTTGTGGACCGATTGTTGCAGCCCTGGAATGGGCAGGGGGAAAAGAAGCCGACCATGTAGTGGGAAAGCCCAACACGATGATGCTGGAGTTGATAGCTGATAAGCATGGATTAAAGCCCGATGAAATTCTTGTTGTCGGAGATTCTATTGAGAGTGACATTGTCATGGCTGATAATTATGGTTCCCCGTCAGTCCTTGTTACGAATAATTTAGAAGCTGCGAATACGGATACAATATCTGATTTCAGGATCAGCTCACTGAATCATCTGCCACAGGTTTTCTTGGAAGATTAAATTCTCTATAAGTCTTTTTCAACGATGGCAGGAACTGTTTTTGCATTAACAAGCAATAGATATTTCAAGGAAGCGTAATGAGAAATAATATAATAGAATCTGATTTGCAATATATAACAGATGCTGATCTGCCGTGGGAATTATTAAAAAAC
>JAAXUM010000039.1 GCA_013336025.1 Chlorobiaceae bacterium | reverse complement strand
ATTGACGACTGGAGGTTGCGGCCTTCGGCAAATGTTGCCCTATAGAGTGCTATGCTGAGATATATCCTGAAACGCCTTCTGATCGCAGTGCCTTTGATTTTCGGCGTGCTTACCCTTACGTTTTTTATCATCAGGCTTGCTCCCGGCGATCCGGCGGCTTATTTCATTCAGCCGGGTATCAGCCCTCATGTGGCAGAGCAGATACGAGAACAGTACGGCCTTAACGATCCCTTGCCCGTCCAGTATATCAAGTGGATTCTTAATGTTCTTCATGGTGATTTCGGGCGCAGTTTCAGTCGGGCACAGCAGCCGGTATTTGATGTTATAGCTGAGGCTCTCCCTGTTACCGTGACCATTGCACTCCTGACACTCATTGCAAATTTTACTTTCGGCATTATCATCGGCATTATTTCTGCTGTGCGTCAGAACAGTGTGCTCGACAGAGTCCTGACCGTCGTCGCCCTGTTTTTTTATTCAATGCCGGAGTTCTGGTTTGCTTTGATGATGATCATTGTTTTTTCCCTGAAGCTGCAGCTGTTTCCTGCTTCAGGACTGAATGAAATCGGAGCGGAAAACTTTGGCACAGCCGGCTTTATTCTTGACAGACTCTGGCATCTTGTGCTTCCTGTAACCGTGCTGAGTATTAATGGTGCTGCCGGAATTGCCCGTTATGTCAGAGGAAGCATGCTTGAGGTGATCAGACAGGATTATATCAGAACAGCAAGGGCAAAAGGGCTGAAGGAACGGGTTGTTATTTTTAAACATGCGCTCCGCAATGCCCTCCTGCCGGTGATCACTCTTATGGGGAGCTCATTGCCTTTTATTTTCAGCGGAGCACTTTTTATTGAGGTGATTTTTGCTTTTCCCGGCATGGGAAGAGTGACAGTCGAGGCCATATTTTCAAGGGATTATCCTTTGATTATCGCCAATACTTTTATTTCAGGCTCCCTTATTGTGCTCGGAAATCTTGTTGCCGATGTGTTTTATGCTGTTGCAGACCCGAGGATCAAGCTTTAAAATATTTTGAGAGGGATTGTTTCGCCAGTGAAAATTGAACTGTTAAATACTCCAGCGGATGCTCTTGAAATTCGTTACGAGGAGCAGATTCGCCCGCTGAAAATGGACGATTTTACCGGTCAGCAGCGCCTGACCGATAATCTAAGGGTTTTTATTTCTGCGGCTAAAATAAGAGGTGATGCACTTGATCATGTTCTGCTTTCAGGCCCTCCAGGCCTTGGTAAAACAACTCTTGCAAATATTATCGCATCAGAAATGGGCGGGAACATCAAGGTGACTTCCGGTCCCATGCTTGACAAGGCAGGAAACCTTGCAGGGCTGTTGACAAGCCTTCGCAAGGGAGATGTGCTTTTTATTGACGAGATTCATCGGCTTCCTGCGGCTGTTGAGGAGTACCTGTATTCAGCTATGGAGGATTTCAGAATTGATATCATGCTTGACAGCGGTCCGTCAGCAAGAGCAGTACAGCTTCGCATAGAGCCGTTCACCCTTGTAGGTGCAACAACCCGTTCCGGACTGCTCACCTCTCCATTGCGAGCAAGGTTCGGTATATCAAGCAGGTTCGACTACTATCCGCC
Source organism: Chlorobiaceae bacterium (assembly GCA_013336025.1). Lineage (GTDB taxonomy): Bacteria > Bacteroidota > Chlorobiia > Chlorobiales > Chlorobiaceae > Chlorobium. Next base: position 8,057 of record JAAXUM010000039.1, on the reverse strand, counting down.
CGAACTGCTTGAACGTATCATTTTAAGGGCATCCGGAATTCTTGGAATAGGTGTGACGGCAGAGGCTGCAACTGAAATTGCAGGCAGATCAAGAGGTACTCCCCGTATTGCCAATCGCCTTCTGCGACGAGCGAGGGATTTTGCCCAGGTTGCTGATTCTTTTGTCATCAATCTTGATATTGCCATGACAACCCTTTCTTCGCTCGAAATTGATGAGGAGGGTCTTGATGATATGGATAAGAAAATCATGGATACCATTGTCAACAAGTTTAATGGAGGACCGGTCGGTGTCGCTTCTCTTGCGGTCTCTGTAGGAGAAGAGCAGGACACCATTGAGGAGGTTTATGAGCCATATTTGATTCAGGCGGGCTATCTTGCGAGAACTCCGAGGGGAAGAGTCGCTACGAGGCTTGCTCTCCAGAGGTTTTCTTCAGGACCCTGCATAAACAGCAGCAAGGGGCCTTTGTTCGATGCAGCGTCTACATTATAAGATATATTCACGAAAAGAACGCCTTGCAGAGAGCGGCATGCCAATATTCGCATATTTTGGTATTGTCATTGCTTGTATCATGTTGCCGGTGTTCCTCTCGGGCTGTTCTTCAGTGACTTCGGCAGCCAAATCTTCCTCTTCCGCTGTTTTTCAGGAACACATTACTGCGGAGCAGACAAAAGGTGAATTTATTACAGCATCTTTTCTTGCAGCAAAGGGGGATTATTGGGCAGCCATTGATTATTATCGTCGGGTATTCAAGAAGGACCCTGGTAATGCGGCGGTGAGTTATTTCATGGCAAAAGCATTTTCAGCTCTTGATGTGTCCGATTCGGCAATGGTTTACAGTGAAAAAGCGGTTTCTCTGAATCCTGATAATCTGTATTATCTCAAGTTACTTGCCGGAACTTCCCACCGTTTGAAAGAGTACAGGCGTGCAGCCGAAATCTTGACAAGAGTGAATACGCTTGAACCAGGAAATCCTGAAAATCTCGCACATCTTGCACTTGAATATCTTTCCTCCGAACAGCCTGAAAAAGCGCTTGATGTTTTTCAGGATATGCTCAGGCTCGACCCGGAAAATGAACATACCCAGGCGCAGGTATTACTGCTTGAAATAAAGCTTCGCCATTATCAGGAGGCGATCGGGACGCTTACGGAGCTTATCGGTGCCGGTGATGAGAAAGAGAAACTACGACTGACCCTGGGTGAGCTCTATCTGCAAACCGGTCAGAGAGATCTTGCCGTCGCAGCGTTCAGGGATCTGGTGAAAGATGATCCGCTTTTTGTTCCTGCCTGGCTCGCATTGTTTGAGGTATCAGTACAGGCTGGTGATCAGCGTGTTTTCATCAGTGATCTTCATGGTTTTTATATGACAGGTGGTATTAATGTTCAGAATAAAATTGATCTTGCAGAACTGTTTCTTGTGCGTTCTGTTCATGACAGTACCTATGTTGATCCCTGTAAGGCAATGATGAGTTCGCTTGAAAAATATTATCCCGGGGAGAGCAGTGTATATGTGCTTAAAGCTTCAGCAAGCATGCAGCAGAAGAAACCGCTTCAGGCTATTACTGAGTTAAAGCACGCACTTTCACTTGATGCTTCCAATTTCGAAGCCTGGGAAGGGCTTGTTTCTGCCTATATCGTACAGAATGAGCTGACTGCAGCCAGGCAGGCATTGATGCAGGCTAAAAGCAAGGTTCAGGGAAATCGAACGAGGTTGCTTATGCTTGAAGGATACCTTCTCTACCATGTCGGCGAGACGAAAAAAGCAGTAGTCGTTCTTGAAAAAGCACTCAGCACGAAAGATGCAAAAAAAGAAAAGATGCTTTATTTGCAGGCCAGTGTGAATCTTGCACTCTGCTTCGATCGTCTTGGTACCCCTGAAAAAAGCATAAGAATTTATGAAACCATACTGTTACTTGATCCGGAAAATGCTCTTGCGATGAACAACTTTGCCTATATATTAAGCGAGCAGGGCAGTCAACTGGATAGAGCAAAAAAACTTGCATTGAGTGCGGTGGCAAAAGACCCTGAAAGCATGGTTTATCTTGATACGCTCGGATGGGTTTATTATAAGCTTGGGGAATACGAAAAGGCTGAGAAAGTTCTTGAAAAAGCAGTTGAAAAAAAACAGGTTGACCCTGAAATTATGCATCATCTCATCAAGGTCTATGAGAAGCTGGGATATACTGAAAAAAAGAGGGTACTGCAGGAGAAAATCGGAAACATGAAGAAACCATAAAGGCAGGTAAAGAAATCAAGATTTTGAGCATAAAAAAAACGGCGGAGACCGCCGTTTTTTTTATGCATTCCTGTTGATCAGATGATCAGGATTTTACTTCTTCAAATGTTCTGGCAGCAAGATAATCATAGTGTGCCCAGCGAGCATCGACTTCCTTCTGGATAGCAGCATAGTATTGCTCGGCAAGCGCAGGATGACTTTTCTTGAGCATTCTGAACCGGTTTTCCATATCAAGGAACTGAGATACCGGTATTTTCGGTTTTTTAGAGTCGAGAATAAGCGGATTCTTTCCTTCCTTGAGGCGGTCAGGATTATATCGGTACAGAAGCCAGTGTCCTGAATCGACAGCGGCTTTCTGGTTATCGAGAGCTGTTGACATGTTGATGCCGTGCGCAATGCAGTGCGAATAAGCAATGATGATCGATGGGCCATCGAATGCTTCAGCTTCAAGGAAAGCTTTCAGGGTTTGTTCATCTCTTGCTCCAAAGGCAACTGATGCTACATAAGCGTTTGTGTAGCTCATTGAAATCAGGCCGAGATCTTTTTTTGTGACCGTTCGACCGGCGGCAGCAAATTTTGCTACGGCAGCTTTAGGTGTAGCCTTGGATGCCTGACCGCCAGTGTTGGAGTATACCTCGGTATCAAGTACAAGCAGATTGATGTTTTTATCACTTGCCGTGACGTGATCAACACCGCCATACCCGATGTCGTAGGCCCAGCCATCGCCGCCAACACCCCAGACACTTTTTTTGACAAGCATATCAGCTACCGACAATAGGTGTTTTGCGTCAGGAGTATCCATTTGACGCAGTTTTTCCTTGAGTATTGCTACGCGTTTACGCTGTTCAAATATTTCCGGTTCGGTAGACTCACTGGCATCAAGAATTTCAGAAGCCAGGGTTTCACCTGTTTCCGATGCAAGTTTCTTAACCAGTTCACGAGCATACTCTCTTTGTTTATCGATGGAAATTCTGAACCCGAGGGCAAACTCCGCAGTGTCTTCAAAAAGCGAATTTGACCATGTCGGGCCAAGACCTGCGGCATTGGTTGTGTACGGTGTCGTAGGGAGGTTGCCTCCGTAAATAGATGAGCATCCTGTCGCATTGCCGATGACAAGCCTGTCGCCGAAAAGCTGTGTCATGAGTTTGACATAGGGCGTTTCACCACAACCGGAGCATGCTCCCGAGAATTCGAAAAGGGGCTCCTGAAGCTGCTGCTCTTTGATGAGACGCGGATTGATCAGGTTTCTGTCTAATTCCGGAATGTTAAGATAGTAGTTCCAGTTGTCAATTTCCGCTTCACGCAGAGGAGCCTGAACGTGCATATTCAGAGCTTTTCTCCCCGTGTCATTTTTATCCCTTGCTGGACAGACATGAGCACAGATTTCGCATCCGGTACAGTCTTCAGGCGCAATCTGAATGGTATATTTCATCCCCTCCCAGTGTGCAGCTTTTGCATCGGTATTCTTGAAGGTACTGGGTGCGTTCTTGAGATATTTCGGATCATATACCTTGGCCCGGATAGCAGCATGAGGGCAGACCATACAGCATTTGGCGCACTGAATACAAAGTTCCGGTTCCCATCCGGGAATGTTGTCTGCAAGGTTGCGCTTTTCGAATTTTGATGTACCGGTAGGGTAGGTTCCGTCAGCCGGTAACATGCTTACAGGAAGATCATCGCCTTCGCCTGAAATGATTTTTGCAAGGACATTACAAACAAAATCAGGTGCTTCACCCACGATTGGTGAGCGAAGCTCTTTTTTGCTGTCTGCAATGGAGCCGAGGGTTACCTGGTGAAGGTTGGCAAGAGTGTTTTCAACAGCCTGAATGTTCTGGTTGACCACCTCATCACCTTTCTTGCCATAGGTCTGCCTGATCGAATTTTTGATGTGCTCGATTGCCTCTTCACGTGGCAGAACACCGGATATGGCGAAAAAGCAGGACTGCATGATGGTGTTGATTCGCTGTCCCATGCCGCTGGCGTGGGCAACTTTATAGGCATCAATCGTATAAAGCTTTGCCTGCTTTCTGATAAGGTGTTCCTGAACGATTTTCGGAAGCTCGTCCCAGACCTGCTCTGCGCTGTAGTGAGAGTTTATCAGCAGGGTTCCACCGGTTTTGAGATTTCTGAGAAGGTCGATCATCTCAAGAAATACCCAGTGATGACAGCCGATAAACTGTGCTTCGGTGATCAGATAGGTTGAACGAATCTCCCTTGGGCCAAATCTCAGGTGAGATGTGGTGATGGATCCGGCTTTTTTTGAATCGTAGACGAAATACCCTTGTGCGAAGTTTGGCGTGTTTTCGCCGATAATCTTGATAGTGTTTTTATTGGCGCCAACAGTTCCGTCAGATCCAAGGCCATAAAACAGTGCACGGAATATATCATCGGGTTCGATGGAAAAATTCCTGTCATATTCAAGGCTCACGTTGGTGACATCATCCTTGATACCGACTGAAAAATGGTTTTTCGGTGCCGCTGAAGACATATTGTCAAACACAGCCTTGACCATTGTCGGGGTAAACTCTTTCGATGAAAGACCGTACCTCCCTCCTGTAATCTTCGGCATGCTCCCGAGCAATCCTTTCTGGTATCCTTCATGGATCGCATTGACCGTATCAAGATAAAGCGGTTCTCCAGCGCTGCCAGGCTCTTTGACCCGGTCAAGCACAGAGACGGATTTCATTGTTGAGGGAAAAGCCTTCAAGAAATGTTCAACGGAGAACGGACGGAACAGTCTTGCGTTGATGACGCCGACTTTCTCTCCCTGCTTGTTGAGGTACGCAACCGTTTCGCGGGCAGTTTCGACTCCTGAACCCATAAGAACAATAACTCTTTCTGCGTCTGGAGCTCCATAATACTGGTAGAGCTCATAGTGACGTCCTGTAAGCTCGCCAAATTTTATCATCGCCTGCTCTGTTATACCTGCGCAGGCGTTGTAATAGCTGTTGACCGTTTCTCTTCCCTGAAAATAGACATCAGGGTTTTGAGATGTTCCACGGATGATCGGAGCATCCGGGCTCATGCGTCGGTTCCGGTGAGCAATGACGAGATCATCATTTATCATTGCTTTGATGGTTTCGTCAGGTATTACCTCAATTTTGGAAATCTCATGCGAGGTTCTGAATCCATCGAAAAAATGGAGAAAAGGAATTCTTGATTCAAGAGTAGATGCGGCGGCAATAAGCGCCATGTCCATGACTTCCTGAACCGAACTTGATGCAAGAAGGGCAAATCCTGTGCCTCGAACGGACATGACATCACCGTGATCACCGAAAATCGAGAGCGCCTGTGCTGCAAGAGAGCGAGCTGAAACATGAATGACGCACGGAGAAAGTTCTCCTGCAATTTTATACATGTTCGGAATCATCAGCAGGAGTCCCTGTGATGCGGTAAAAGTCGTCGTCAGTGCGCCGGTCTGCAGTGCTCCGTGTACTGCGGCAGCAGCACCCGCTTCGCTCTGCATCTCATCAACTCTGGGAATGGTTCCCCAGATATTTGTTTTTCCTTCAGAAGCCCAGGCATCGGAATATTCCCCCATCGGTGATGCAGGAGTAATAGGATAAATGGATATGACTTCACTTGTTCTGTAAGAGATATGAGCCAAGGCTTCATTTCCCTCCATTGTCTTAAACGTACGGCTCATACTTGCAGTCACTGGGTTTGTTTTATGAGAGGTCTATGCTAATTACGACATGATTTCAATTATGGTGTAACGAATAACGCCACCATCGCAGATAAAACATTGCAGGCAAAACTGTCTGATAGTGTGCTGAATAGAGAGTGACTAAAAAGATATAAAAAAAAACGAATTTTGTTCAATTTAATTACATTCGATTAGTTCACCTGGGATTCAGCAGGGCGTGATCTGCTGCGTCTGTATTTGGTTTCAGCCTTTTGCTGCAAACAGTTAGATGATAAAGAGGGTCAGGATTATGGAGCAAGAAAAAGATATGGCGCAGCAGGAAAAAGTTGTTTATGGCAGAAATGCCGTGCTTGAACTGCTTCTGAAGAAGCCGGAAAGCATTGAGAAAATATATTTTCAATTTAATACTTCGCATCCGAAGCTTAAGGAGATTCTTATCAGCGCCAGAAGGCAGAAGCTGGTTACTGGCAAAGCCAGATTGGAAAGACTCTCTCTTATGGCGGGAACGACAAAACATCAGGGGGTCTGTGCGCTTGTCAGCGCAGTATCATATTACACCATTGAAGAGGTGCTTGACAAGCCAAGAAATACCTTTCCCCTGCTGCTGATTCTCCAGGGACTCGAAGATCCTCACAATATCGGGGCAATCATCAGAACAGCAGAGGCTGTCGCTGCCGACGCTGTTGTGCTGATTGAAGGCAAGGGGGCTCCTGTCAATGCCACGGTACACAAGGCATCAGCAGGAGCGCTCTCCCATATGAGAGTGTGCAAGGTGAAAAGCCTTGTGCGATGTCTTGAGTTTCTTCACGAAAGAAAATTTCTCATAATTGCCGCCGATATGGATGCCGAGTTCAATTATACTGATATTGATTTTACCGGAGCTTTGGCAATAGTGCTTGGTGCTGAGGGGAGCGGTCTTGCTCCGGAAGCAGAGAAATTCTGTGATCATACGGTACGGATTCCTATGGCGGGCTGTGTTGAATCGCTTAATGTCAGCGTTACAGCAGGAGTATTGCTGTATGAAGCAATGCGTCAGCGTCTCGCATAGTGATCACGGCTGCATTGATGTTTTGTTGTAAGCGGCTTGAGTGAGGGCGGTACCACGAATTGCGGAAAATTACATAAAGCTGTCTGTTTGCCGTTTGTTTTCTGTTTTACTGAACAGCAGCAATAGTGCCTTCTGTTTCAGCTCTTTAAAAAAAATGTTACCTTCAATTTCACTTTTGTTCCAATCTTAATAACAATTTCGCTGCCATGAATATTCCTGAAGATCTACGCTATACCAAAGACCATGAATGGGTCAAACTGCTTGAAGATGGCTGTACCGCACTGGTCGGCATTACTGATTTTGCCCAGTCGGAACTGGGAGATATCGTTTTTGTTGAGCTTAAAGCCCCGGGAACAAAGCTGAAGGCTCATGAAGTATTTGGAACTGTTGAGGCAGTTAAAACTGTCGCTGATCTGTTTGCTCCGATTGCCGGAGAGCTTATAGAGATCAATGATGCGCTTGATGCTGCTGAAGTTGTCAATACAGACCCTTATGGAGAGGGGTGGCTTGTGAAGATAACGGTTGATGATGCAACGGCGGTAGAAGATCTGCTTGATGCCGCTTCCTACAGCCAGCTGATTGGCGCGTGATAATTTTTTAAACCTCTGTTTTTATTACATAGCAATGCCATTCATTGTCAATACCGATCAGGACACCAGAGAGATGCTTTCAGTTTTGGGAGCAGCATCGTTTGATGATCTTATTCCTGACATTCCTGAAGAGATTCGACTGAAAAAAGCTCTTGAAGTCTTTCCTGCCATGAGCGAACAGGAGGTGAAGCGGCTGCTTGAAGGCCTTGCATCTTCCAACACCAGCACCGCAGACTATGTCAGTTATCTCGGAGGTGGCGCATATGATCAGTTCATTCCATCGGCAATCAGGACCATCGTTTCCCGAAGTGAATTCTATACGGCGTACACTCCTTATCAGGCGGAGGTTTCTCAGGGTACGCTTCAGGCGATTTATGAGTATCAGAGTCTGATGTGCCGCCTGTACGACATGGATGTAGCCAATGCGTCGATGTATGATGGAGCCACAGCGCTTGCCGAGGCGGTACTGATGGCCATAAGCGTTACCGGACGCCAGGAGGTCATTATTGCCGGCAAACTTCATCCGAACTATTGCTCAG
>JAAXUM010000038.1 GCA_013336025.1 Chlorobiaceae bacterium | reverse complement strand
TAAAAGGACGCTTCCAGCGCCTATGGGTCGCGCATTCAGGATTCGTAAAAGATCGAATCATCTGACGATCATCGTCGATAAGGTTAAAAACCCGGTAACTAAATAAAACAAGGAGAGAGCATTGGGCCAGAAAGTTAATCCTAATGGATTCAGGCTTGGAATTATCAGGGACTGGACTTCGCGTTGGTACGACGATAGTCCTGTAATTGCAGAAAAGATCAAGCAGGACCATGTTATCCGAAACTACGTTCAGGCAAGGCTGAAAAGGGAAAAAGCCGGAATTGCACGTATTGTTATCGAGAGAACAACCAAGCATATTAAAATCAATATTTATGCAGCTCGTCCCGGTGCTGTAGTCGGCAGAAAAGGTGAGGAGATCAATAATCTCTCCCAGGAACTGAGCCGTATTACCGGAAAAGAGGTTAAGATTGATGTTGTTGAGGTCATGAAGCCCGAGACTGAAGCACAGTTGATCGGCGAAAATATCGCTTACCAGCTTGAGAATCGTGTTTCTTTCAGACGGGCAATGAAGCAGGCTATCCAGCAGGCAATGCGTGCCGGGGCAGAAGGCATCAGAATCCGCTGTGCAGGTCGTCTTGGTGGAGCAGAGATTGCAAGAGCTGAGCAGTATAAGGAAGGGAAGATACCTCTTCATACCATTCGTGCCAATGTTGATTATGCAAGCGTAACAGCGCATACTATCGCAGGAACAATAGGTATCAAGGTTTGGGTTTACAAAGGTGAGGTTCTTGTTCAGCGTATTGATGCTATTGAGGAAGATGAGCTGAAGAGAATCAATGAGAGACGTGGAGATTCCAAATCAAGACCGCGTGATCCTCGCAGCAAGCGCCGTCGCCGTACAAAACGATCATAGGTACAAGTACAATACAATCAGAAAACGAATGGAGTTGCCGGTATGTTAATGCCAAAGAGGGTTAAATATAGAAAAACAATGCGTGGCCGGATGAAAGGTAATTCCGGACGTGGGACATCGGTTGATTTCGGTTCTTTTGGTTTAAAAGCCCTTGAGCCAGCATGGATTACCAGCCGTCAGATTGAGGCAGCACGTGTAGCAATGACGAGATTTATGAAAAGGGACGGAAAAATCTGGATAAGAATATTTCCGGACAAACCGGTAACAAAAAAGGCTGCAGAAACTCGAATGGGTTCAGGTAAGGGATCACCGGAGTTCTGGGTTGCAGTTGTCAAGCCGGGTCGGATTATGTTTGAGGCTGATGGCATTCCAAGAGAGGTGGCAACAGAAGCTTTCCGGCTTGCGGCACAAAAACTTCCTATTAAAACAAAGTTTATTGTCCGTCCTGATTACGAAGGATAAGGTGCATCAATTACGACAAGAGATCAAGTATCATGAAAAAATATGAAGTAGCTGCGCTCAGCAAACAGGAGCTAATTGAAAGGATCAACCAGCTTGAGGACAGGCTTGCTGATATCAACTTTTATAAAGTGATAGAACAGCCGCAGAATCCTATGGTGTTTCGTAATTCAAGACGGGATGTTGCCCGCATGAAAACACGCCTGCATCAGCTTGCGTCACTTGAAGCGGTACAGAACTGAAGAAGGAAAAATCAAAACCTTTATGTCAATGGATGAAAGTAAAATAATCAGTGCCGCCGGTGGACAGGAAGCTCAATCGAGAGGCAGGAAAAAAAGCTGGCAGGGTAAAGTTGTGAGCGATAAAATGGACAAAGCTATTATCGTTGTAGTAGAGCGCAGGGTTCAGCATCCTGTTTACAAGAAATATTTCAAAAAAACTACGAGGTTGATGGCTCATGACGAAAATAATGAAGCCGGAATCGGTGATCTGGTCAAAGTCGTAGAGTGCAGGCCACTCAGCAAGAGAAAGAGCTGTCGTCTTGTCGAGATCATTGAGAAAGCCAAGTAAGAAAGATTTTTCATACATTATAAAACGTTTGAAACAGGATGATCCAGAAAGAAACTAATCTGGTTGTCGCCGACAACAGTGGTGCAAAAAAGGTTCGCTGTATTCATGTATTCGGCGGAACCGGAAGGCGGTATGCAGGGTTGGGCGATCAGATTATAGTATCGGTAAAGGCCGCTGTTCCTGGAGGTGTTGTAAAGAAAAAAGATGTTTGCAAGGCCGTTGTGGTCAGATGCGTTAAAGAGCAGAGAAGAAAAGACGGTTCATATATCAGATTTGATGAAAATGCCGTTGTTCTGCTTAATGCACAGGGTGAGCCGAGGGGAACACGTATTTTCGGACCTGTGGCACGTGAACTGCGTGACAGGAAGTATATGAAAATCGTATCTTTGGCACCAGAAGTACTGTAGGAGCATCAGGCGGGAGTAACTCAGTTGGTAGAGTCACAGCCTTCCAAGCTGTTGGTCGCGAGTTCGAGTCTCGTCTCCCGCTCAGGGTTTTATGAATACTATCATAACAGCGAAAAATGAAAACAGGGATTAAAAAGGTCAAGCTTCATGTTAAGAAAAACGACACGGTTGTCGTTATAAGCGGGAATGATAAAGGAAAGACTGGCAAGATTCTGAGAGTATTTCCGGTCAAAGGCCGAGTGATTGTTGAAGGTGTAAACATAAGAAAGCGCCATATGAAGCCGACGCAGGGCAATCCTCAGGGCTCTATCATAGAGAGGGAGTTTGCCATACATGCTTCAAATGTCAAGAAGAGTTAACTGTTTTGTCAATATCAGGATGACCAAGACCATCCTGTGAAAATGAATATCCGAAGATGACGAGAAAAAAAGATGAGACGCCTGAAGAACGGGTTGAAGCACGCCTTGAAAGTTTCTACCGGGAAAAAGTAGTTCCTGTAATGATGGAGCGCTTTCAGTACAGCAATGTGATGATGGTACCGAAACTTCAGAAAATCGCCATTAACATAGGCGTTGGAGAAGCAGCAGCAGAGCCAAAGCTTCTTGAAACAGCGATGCAGGAACTTGGCCAGATAACCGGTCAGAAGCCACAGGTTCGTAAATCAAGAAAAGCCATATCCAATTTTAAACTGCGTGAAAACCAGGCAATTGGCTGTCGCGTTACTCTCCGCAGAAAAAAAATGTATGAGTTCCTCGATCGTTTTGTAAGCATAGCCGTACCCAGAATTCGTGATTTCCGCGGTTTAAGCAATACAAGTTTCGACGGAAGAGGAAATTACACAGCAGGAATCAGGGAACAGATAATTTTCCCTGAGATTGATATTGATAAAGTGCCGAGAATATGCGGTATGGATATCAGTTTTGTTACCTCTGCCGCAACTGATGAAGAGGCGTATGTACTGCTTGCGGAACTTGGTATGCCGTTCAAAAAGAAGAACAACTAACTTATTGAAAAACCACGATGGCCAAGAAAAGCATTATAGCGAGAAATGAGAAAAGGAAAAGGCTTGTAGAGAAGTACGCAGCCAAAAGGGAAGAGTTGATCAAAGCGGGAGATTATGAAGCACTTCGCAAGCTTCCGAGAGACAGTGCTGCAACAAGAGTAAGAAGCCGTTGCACGCTTACCGGCAGAGGACGCAGTGTTTATGCGAAGTTTGGTCTGTGTCGGCATATGTTCCGTAAATTTGCACTTGAGGGGAAACTGCCTGGCGTAAAAAAGGCTAGCTGGTAAGTCCGTTCATTTGTACGAAGAAGAAGAGAGATAGTTGTTCATTTTGAAAAGTAACCAACGTTTGCCATGCCTGTAACGGATTCTATTGCAGATTTTATCACCCGTATAAGAAACGCGGGAAGAGCAAGAAACAAAACGACCGATATACCCTATTCAAAGCTCAGGGAGAATATGTCACAACTCCTTCTCGAAAAAGGGTACATCAAGAATTTTACGGTTATCACTACCGATAAATTCCCTATTATTCGGGTCGAATTGAAGTATGGCGCAACCGGCGAATCTGCAATCAAAGAGATTACAAGGGTGAGCAAGCCGGGAAGAAGGGTCTATGACGGAAAGGATATAAAAAAATATCTCGGTGGTCTTGGACTGTACATTCTTTCGTCATCGAAAGGAATTATTACCGATAAGGAAGCAAGAGCACAGGGTGTCGGTGGAGAAGTTCTGTTTCGTATCTATTAATTCATAAGCGAGAGCATCAGAATATCATGTCAAGAATAGGAAAAATGCCGATACCCCTGAGCAATCAGGCTAAAATAGAGATCACTGATACCGATATAACCGTAACCGGGCCGAAAGGAGTGCTTCAGCAGTCTCTGACACCACAGGTTACCATTACTGAACAGGACGGCGTTGTTACCGTGCAGAGAATCGATGATACGAAAAAAGCCAAAGCGATGCATGGTCTCTATCGTGTGCTGGTAAGCAACATGGTAGAAGGCGTTACGAAAGGCTTTACAAGAAAACTTGAAATTGCAGGTGTCGGTTATCGTGCTGAGATTAAGAACGAGTTTCTTGCATTGACCCTTGGCTATTCACATATGATTTATTTCAAGGCTCCGGATGAGATAACCATACAGGTTCCTGATCAGACTACGATTCTTGTCAGTGGTATTGATAAAGCGCTTGTCGGACAGGTAGCAGCAAAGATCCGGTCATTCAGAAAGCCTGAACCGTACCGAGGCAAGGGTATCAAGTATGAAGGTGAGGTTATCCGTAGAAAGGAAGGTAAGGCGGCTGGCAAGTAATCGCTGGTTGAGCACTGCAATTTACAGGCATTAACATTTATATGGTTGAAGAGAATGAGTCAAATCGATAAGGCCTCCCGGAGGCAAAAGATCAAAGACAGAAGCCGGGTTAAGGTGCATGGTACCCTGGCAAAACCGAGATTATGTGTTTACAGAAGCCTCTCCCAGATTTATGCACAATTGATTGATGATGATAACGGCAAAACAATTATAGCCGTTTCAAGCATGTCAAAGGAGAATAAGGCTCTTGAGGGAACCAAATCGGCAGTATGCACTGTTGTTGGCAAGCAGCTTGCCGAGATGGCGCTGGCCAAGGGAATAACAACTGTAGTATTTGACAGAAACGGATTTCGTTATCACGGCAGGCTTAAGGCTCTGGCTGAAGGTGCGAGAGAAGCCGGACTGGTCTTTTAAAAACTTTTCAAAGAGAAAGTAAATGGCGAAAACATCTGCACGGAGTATCAAACCCGGCGAACTGAATCTTAAGGAAAAACTTGTTCATATCAACAGAACAGCAAAGGTTGTAAAAGGCGGAAAACGCTTTGGTTTTAATGCTATTATTGTTGTAGGGGATAAGGAAGGCCATGTTGGATACGGACTTGGAAAAGCAAATGAAGTACAGGACGCTATAGCAAAGGGAGTTGAGGACGGAAAGAAAAATGTCATCAAGGTTCCCATCGTAAAAGGTACAATTCCACACCAGATTATTGCAAAGTACGGATCTGCAAAGGTATTGATGAAGCCCGCTACTCCCGGTACCGGTTTGATTGCCGGCGGTGCTGTAAGGGCGGTTCTTGAAATGGCCGGGATTCATGATGTTCTTACCAAGTCACTTGGCTCATCAAATCCCCACAACGTTGTTAAAGCAGCAATCAAAGGTCTGCAGAGTATGTCAGATGCTTATGAGGTTGGAGAACGACGTTCTAAGAGCCTGAAAGAGGTTTTTGAAAGCTAAAAGAGACAATTTGATCATGAGTGAGAAAAAATTAAAGATTACACAGGTGCGCAGTGTTATTGGCAGCACGAAAAAACAGAAGGCCACGATAAAGGCTCTTGGTCTCGGCAGACCAAATTACCATGTTGATAAAGAGGACAATCCGTGCCTGAGAGGGCAGATCAGGGTTGTTCAGCACCTTGTCAAGGTTGAGGAACAGTAGATTTTTACTAATAGCAAGTAGGGAATTCACACCATGGATTTAAGTTCACTTCGTCCTGCAGCAGGCGCGGTTAAAAATAAAAAGCGTGTCGGACGCGGACAGGGATCAGGAAACGGCACAACTGCCGGCAAGGGTAATAAAGGTCAGCAGGCAAGAAGCGGTTATCAGAAACCTATCAATGAAGGCGGACAGGTTCCTGTATACAGAAGACTTCCTAAATTCGGGTTTACATCTCCTCAGAGAAAGCCTGTAAAAACACTCAATCTCTCACAGTTGGAGGAGTGGATTCAGGATGGTCTGATAACCGGGGAAGATATCTCTGTTTATGATCTGAAAGCTTTATGCAGCGGAAGTTTTGCTGACTATTTCAAGATTCTTGGAAACGGTGAGATCACCACGGCAATAAAGATCACCGCGCATTTTTTCAGCAAGAGCGCTGAAGAGAAAATTATAAAAGCCGGTGGCCAGGTTATCAAGGCATTCCGTACGCTTGAAGAAGCTTCGAAGGTCAGGGATCTGCCGGTTGAGGAAGCTCTTTTGAAGCCAAAAGCAAAACTGGTTAAAAGAGTCAAAAAATCTGCCAAGCCCTGAACACCTTAAGAAAACGCCATGAAGCTTACTGAAAGTATTAGGAACATCAATAAAATTCCTGAACTTCGCCAAAGGATTCTTTATACGCTTCTTTTGTTGTTTATCTACAGGTTAGGTTCCCACATTACAATACCCGGGGTGGATATGACTGCGGTTGCAGGAGCGACTCCATCCCATGCAAACGATCTTTTCGGACTGTTTGATCTCTTTGTAGGAGGTGCTTTTGCAAGGGCGTCTATTTTTTCTTTAGGCATTATGCCCTATATCTCGGCTTCAATTATTGTCCAGTTGCTTGGAGCCGTAACGCCCTACTTCCAGAAACTGCAGAAAGAGGGAGAAGAGGGACGGCAGAGAATCAATCAGATGACAAGATACGGAACCGTGCTGATTGCAGCGCTTCAGTCATGGGGTGTAAGTGTGAGTCTTTCGAGCCCTGCATCATTCGGGCGGGTAGTAGTCCCCGACACAGGAATATTTTTTACAGTAACGGCTGTTATTGTTCTGACGGCAAGTACTGTTTTTGTGATGTGGCTGGGGGAAAGAATAACAGAGCGTGGAATAGGAAACGGTATTTCTCTTATTATCATGATCGGTATTCTTGCACGTTTCCCGCAATCACTTGTATCTGAATTCCGTTCAGTATCGCTTGGAAGCAAGAACTGGATCATTGAGATCATTATTCTTGCGCTGATGGTTGTAATCGTGGCTTTTGTTGTACTGCTGACTGTTGGAACCCGTCGTATTCCGGTACAGCATGCAAAAAGAGTTGTGGGTAGAAAGGTTTATGGGGGAAGTACACAGTACATTCCGATGCGGATTAACACGGCAGGTGTTATGCCCATCATATTCGCTCAGTCCATCATGTTCCTTCCGGGTACTTTTCTTTCTTTTTTCCCTGAAAACGAGGTGATGCAGAGCGTAGCACGAATTCTTGCCTATGATTCCTGGTGGTATGCGCTGATGTTCGGTACCATGATTGTCTTTTTCACATACTTTTATACCGCAATTGCCTTCAATCCGAAAGAGGTTGCCGATACCATGAGGCGTCAGGGTGGTTTTATTCCGGGTGTCAGGCCGGGTAAAAGTACAGCGGATTTTATCGATAATATTCTTACTCGTATCACTCTTCCGGGTGCCGTATCACTTGCAGTTATTGCCGTTCTCCCAACGTTTCTTACCAAATTTGCCAACGTGACTCCAGGGTTTGCGCAGTTTTTTGGAGGAACGAGTCTTCTTATTATTGTAGGTGTCGGTCTTGACACGTTGCAGCAGGTTGAAAGCCATCTTCTGATGCGTCACTATGACGGGTTTATGAAGACAGGAAAAACTCGCAGTCGTCAACGGCCTTAAGGAGCTGCTGCAATGATAACAATAAAGAGCGAGAGGGAAATTGATTTGATGAGAGAGTCAGGTATGCTTGTAGCCTTGACACTCGACATGCTTGAACAGGAGATACGTTCAGGAATGACAACCAGGCAGCTTGATGAGATGGCTGAGCAGTTCATCAGGGATCATCATGCCGTACCAAGTTTTTTGAACTATGCCCCCAAAGGGGATCCTGATGTGACTCCCTATCCGGCAACGCTCTGTGTTTCAATAAATGAAGAGGTTGTGCATGGTGTTCCGAGTCCTAAAAAGATTATCAGGGAGGGGGACATTGTTTCCGTTGACTGCGGAGTTTATAAAAGCGGCTATCATGGAGATGCTGCCAGAACCTTTATCATAGGAACTATTGATCCGGCTGTACGCAAGCTTGTGGAAGTAACAAGGGAGTCTCTTGAAAAAGGGATTGCTATGGCTGTTGAAGGCAATCGGCTCCATGATATTTCTTCGGCGATTGAAGAACATGCACGCTCTTATGGATTCAGTGTTATTGAAAATATGGTGGGTCACGGTATCGGAAGTGAGCTGCATGAAGACCCTGCGGTGCCCAACTACGGGAGAAAGAATACCGGAGTACGGCTGGTTAAAGGAATGGCTCTTGCTATTGAGCCTATGATAGCATTAGGCCGGTCAAGAAAGGCTGTCAGCCGCAGAGGCGGATGGGTTGCTGTTACTGAGGATGGAAAGCCCTCTGCACATTTTGAACATACGATTATTGTCAGACCGGATAAGGCTGAGGTTCTTACCTGCTCCCGTCTGCCAGAGCATATTTGCTGAAGAATAACACACCTTACAGAAACAAGGGGAACTGACCATTGGCCAAAGAAGAAGCAATTGAAATTGAAGGAGTTATACTTGATGCCCTTCCAAATGCACAGTTCAAGGTAAAACTTGAAAACGGGCTCGAAGTGCTTGCACACGTTTCCGGTAAAATTCGCATGCACTATATCAGAATTTTAGCTGGTGACAAAGTGAAGGTACAGATATCCCCATACGACATTACAAAAGGTCGTATTACCTATCGATATAAATAAGAAGAGAAATAAAGCAAACAGCCTGTTGATTGTTTGTTCTTTATTTATTACATTAAATGCCTTTTCAGAATTCGAAAGATTCGATTCATTTTTTGCATGTGGAGTTAACTATGAAAATATATTCATCTATCAAAAAGCGCTGTGAGCACTGTCGCATTATTAAGCGTAAAGGTAAAAGATTTGTGATTTGCAAAGTAAATCCAAGCCATAAGCAGCGCCAGGGTTGATCTTCAGGAATTAATTAAAAGAACTTAAAGAAAACATGAGGATAGCTGGGGTAAATTTGCCGTTAAACAAGCATGCCGTTATTGCTTTGACGCATGTTTATGGGATTGGGAAGACATCAGCACAGAGTATTCTTCAGCGGGCAGGTATTGCTCCTGACAGAAAAATATCTGAATTGAATGATGAAGAGGCGCATGCAATAAGAGAAATTATTGCCGAGGATTACAAAGTTGAGGGCCAGGCTCGCGGTGAGCAGCAGCTTGCGGTAAAGCGTCTGATGGACATTGGTTGTTACAGGGGGTTGCGTCACAGAAGATCTTTGCCTGTTCGCGGTCAGAGAACGCAAACCAATGCAAGAACAAGGAAAGGAAAGCGCAAAACTGTCGCAGGCAAGAAGAAGGCGACCAAGAAGTAGTAATCCACAGGTATTAACAAACTTTGAGACTTAAGAGTGTAAGGTCATGGCAACAGTAAGCAGGAAAAAAAAGAAAGTCAAGGTTACCCCTGAGGGTACTGTGCATATCAAGGCGTCGTTCAATAATATTATGGTGACGATAACCGATGTGCTCGGAAATACGGTTTCCTGGTCAAGTGCAGGAAAAAACGGATTCAAAGGGTCAAAAAAGAATACTCCCTATGCATCGCAGATAACCTCTGAGGCTGCAG
>JAAXUM010000037.1 GCA_013336025.1 Chlorobiaceae bacterium | reverse complement strand
GCACAAAGTACCATATAAGGGTAAGTGCCACCAGTGCAGACAGAGGGATCAGGAGGATGTTTCGGATAGTCGCAGACTTTTTTATCCCGAAACGGGAGGCAAGACTTTCCGAGAGATCGAGAAGAACTGTTTGCGGACAGAGCCATCCGCACCAGATACGCCCGAATATGGCTGTAACAAAGGTGATAACGAGCAGAAGAAAAAGAATGGCTGCCAGAAAGAGATAGAACTCGCGTATCCAGATGACGGTGCCGAAAAAATAGAGTTTCAGTTCCGGAATATCAAATCTGAATGCACTTTGTCCGTTTATCGATAGAAAAGGGAGGCCAGTGATGATGAGTGCCTGCAGGAGTTCAACCGATCTTCTGTATTTTTTCCACACGGGCAGCAGGTGTTTGTATTTCGTTTTACTTCAGGGCACCACTGTTTATTGTCGTGAGAATTCCGACAATAAACAGTGGTGCCCCGTATTGTCGCTGAAGCTATTTCTTCAGAGTTTCCAGAAAAGCTGTAACCTTGTATATACGGTCTTTTCCAAGCTGCTGCATAAATGGCGGCATCCCGTTCGGTCTGCCGTTTGCAACGGATTCATAGAGGTCGCTCCGGGTTGATCCGTATTTCAGGGTACCGGTAAGATTCGGTCCGATTCCTCCTGAAGCATCAGCCATATGACATGCTGCACAATTAGTGCCGTATATCTCTTTTCCCTCAGCAATTGCCTTGCTGTCGCCACTGTATTTATCTGGTGTTGCAGCACTTTCAGATGCGGCGGGCGCTGCTTTAGCCATCTCCTTTTCAAAGTCTTTATAAAAAGACCATCCTGATATGGCCGGGGTGAAGGATACGATGTACCAGACCAGCCAGATGATCACTCCGAAAAAAAACAGCATCCACCCTTTCGGAATACTGTTATGGCCTTCTCCGGGTTCGTCTGTATCGTGCATGTGAGCCTCCTCTTGATATTTATGCCGTATGGTTGCATTCAGAATTCAATAGCTTTCCCGGAAAGGCACAGGGCAGGATTCATTCATCCTCATCGAGCATTCTGTGTTTGGGCTTTTCGATCTCTTTTTTCCTTTTCGGGTTGTAATAGTAGATCAGAATTCCGGTAAAAACAGCCGCCAGAGTCAGAGTGAAAACTGTATAGGCCACTGCGGAAAAGGTCACTGTGCCGCCTCCAGATTTTTGACATCTCTGCCAAGTTTCTGAAGATAGGCAATCATGGCATCCATTTCAGTCAGTCCTCCGCGGAGCGCAGCGGGAGTAACCTGGTCGCGGGTATCTTTGGAGTCATAATCCATGGCGGTGACTTTGGCCTTGTACTCTTCAATCTGTGCCAGAACCTCTTTTTCAGAGTATCCGTATTGGAGCACCTTGATTTTTTTTACTGAATATCCTGTGTCAAGCGGGTTTTCTGCAAGCCATCCGTAAGGTGGCATATTGGATTTTTCAAACATGCCCTGGGGACTCTGCATGTGCCTGTAGTGCCATGAGTCCGGGTATTTGCCGCCTATTCTGTTGAGATCCGGACCGGTGCGCCGTGACCCCCAGAGAAATGGCCTGTCATAGGCGAACTCTTCAGGTTTTGAGTATTCGCCGTAACGAAGGACTTCGGTTCTTAATGGACGAACGGTCTGCGTGTGACAGTTGTTGCACCCTTCACGGATATAGATGTCGCGTCCTTCGAGTTCAACGGCGGTATAGGGTTTTACGAACTTGCTGACCGGCTGTGTTGAGGGCATGAACATCGGTATGAATACCGTTACAATTGTTCCGACAAGAATTACAGCAGCCGACAGAACAGCAAAAACAACCGGCTTCGAATTGATCCCCATGATGGCAGCTCCTCTTTTTGGGTTGGTTGACTATGCTTCAACCTTTCGGTTTCTGGCGGTCATGATCAGATTGTATGCAAAGATCAGGATTCCGATGAAATACACTATTCCGGCAGCGAAACGGAGACGATAGTAGGGGTAGAGAGAGGTAACGGAATCCAGAAAACTGTACATCAGTGATCCGTCAGGATTGGTTGCTTTCCACATGGCTCCCTGCTGTATTCCTCCGACCCACATGGTTATGGTCCAGGTGAGCTGGCCTCCGAGAATCAACCAGAAATGAATATTGGCAAGCTTGATGCTGTACAGATCATTACCGGTAATTCTCGGCATCATATAATAGAATGACGCTGAAATAATCATGGCTACCCATCCCATGGTGCCCATATGAACATGTCCTACCACCCAGTCGGTGTAGTGGAAGAATGCGTTAAGGGTTCTCAGGCCCTGAGTCGGGCCCTGTATGGTCTGCAGACCGTAAAAGGTAATGCCGAGGATGAAAAACTTGACAAGATAGTTCGATCGCATCTGATCCCAGTTCCCTTGCAGGGTATAGTAGCCATTGACAACCGACCCCCAGGATGGAGCTATCAGAAAGATACTGAATGCTATGGCGACAGTCTGGATCCATTCCGGAAGAGGGGTGAGCATCAGATGGTGTGCGCCGGTCCAGAGGTATGCGAAAATCAGCGACCAGAAAGAGATGATCGAGAGCCTGTGGCTGTATATCGGCAGTCCTGTGGCTTTTGGCAGAAAATAGTAAAACATGGCAAGCACTGGAACCGTAAAGATAAAGCCGACGATATTGTGGCCGTACCACCATTCAACATTGGCATCGTTTGCACCTGCATAAAGGCTGTAGGATTTGAAGAGTGTAACGGGAACGGCGAGGTTATTGACAATGTAGAGAACGGCGATGGTTACGGTCATGGCGATGATGTACCAGAGCGAGATGTACATCTGTTTTTCTTTCCGCTTGATGAGGGTTGCAAAGACATTTATGCCATACATTACCCAGAGGATGACCACTCCGATATCAAGAGGCCATTCGAGTTCTGCATATTCACGGGTGGTGTTCATACCCATAAACAGGCTGATTGCCGCAAGGGCGATGGCGATATTGAAAAGGTAGAGGTGTGCTTTGGCAAGTCCGGGAAAAGCAAGCGGTGTACGGGTAAGGCGCTGCAGGATGTAGTAGGATGTTGAGAAAATTCCGGCAAGTCCGAAACCGAGACCCAGTCCGTTGGTGTGTACAACTCTCAGTCTTCCGAAACTCAGCCATGGCGTAATGTTGAGGGCGGGATTGAACATTTCGAAGGCAATCCACAATCCAACAACAAGACCGATAACCAGCCAGAAGAGGGCTGAAAAGGCAAAACCGCGAACAACCTTGTAATCGTACCCTGCTTCGCTCATTTGGCATTCTCCCTGATTGATGTTCTGCAAAAAGGACACTGTTTCGATCTTACCCCGGAAATGCAGTCGATCCGTTTACACTATATTCCTTCAATGTAAGCAGAAAAATTGACATGATAATAATGAGATGAAACAAAAAAAGACCGGAATGCTCTATCGTTCCGGTCTTTTTTTTGCTGTGTTAATGCAGCCCTTGTATTATTCGGCAAAAAGCTGGCCGAGTCCGTTCAGATAGTCTCCTACAACCGCTTTCTTGTCGGTGATGATTCCTCTGAGGAATTTTCCTGGAGTGACATCAAATGCATAGTTGATGACGGGTGTGGTCGGGGTTGCCACCTGGGTTCCGAAAATCGTTCTCAATTCATCGGCGCTTCGTTCTTCGATTGGGATTTGTGTTCCGTCGGAAAGCGTGATGTCAATGGTTGAAACCGGAGCTGCGATATAGAACGGAATATTGTGATGCCAGGCGCTCAGCGCATGGGCGCAGGTGCCGATCTTGTTGGCTGTATCACCGTTAGCAGCTATCCTGTCAGCACCGACAATGCCGAAATCGATCATGCCGCGCTGCATGAGAAAGGCTGAGGATGAATCTGAAATAGAGAAAAAGGGTATTTTTTCCTGTTCCAGTTCCCACGCAGTAAGCCTGAGTCCCTGGAGAAGGGGGCGGCTTTCAGCGGTAATGACTTTTTCAATAAGTCCTTCCTGCCAGGCAAGCTTGATGACGCCGAGAGCTGTGCCCGAGCCTCCGGTTGCAAGTGTGCCGGTGTTGCAGTGGGTCAGCACGTTGAGTTTTCTTGTTTTCAGAATTTCAGCGAGATCTTCCCTGATCTGGCGAACACCGTGACGTGCCATGGCATCACAATTGGCGATTTCGTCATCGTGAATCTGTCGTGCAGCGACAAGCATTTTGGCAAAAAGTACTTCAAGCGAATCGTTGTTGTAGTTCCGGTCATACACTGCTTTCAGCTTTTTCGTGGCAAAAAAGAGATTGACAGCGGTCGGGCGCGAGGCTTCAACTTCGGCAATCAGGTTCCGGAAAAAGCCGGGAAAGCCCTCTTTATCTCCACGATAGCTGTTGATGCCGAGGATGACCGTATAGGCAGCGGCAACGCCTATAAGGGGAGCCCCTCGTACGGCAAGGGTTTTAATGGCTTCTATCGCCTCCTGGTAATCTTTTGTGGAGACATGTTCTTCACGGAGCGGAAGATAACGCTGGTCAAGGTAGCGGAGCGTACCGTCATTGAACGAAATGGCATCTATCATAGGTGATGATGTTGATCGGGTTAGAGGTTTGAGACAACAGCTTTGAAGATCGCGGTCATTTTTGGTTCTGCATGGTTGGAAACCTCAATAATTTCCTCAATGCTTACAGGCATCAGGCAGTCCGGGAAGCATTCGTCGGTAACGATGGACATGCCGAACACTTCGGTACCCTGGTGTACAGCAGCAATAACTTCCGGAACGGTTGACATGCCAACAACATCGGCGCCGAGCAGTCGCAGCATGCGATATTCGGCACGTGTTTCAAGACATGGGCCGGAAAGCGCTATATAAACGCCGCGCTGTACTTTGATACTGTTGTCGAGAGCTGCTTTTTCGGCAAGGGCAAGGATTCGGTTGGAGTATGGTTCGCACATGTCGGGGAACCTTGATCCTGTTTCGGGGTTGTTGGGCCCGATCAGAGGATTGCCTCCAAGCAGGTTGATGTGGTCGTCAATCAGCATGATATCCCCTTTTTTGTATGAGGGATTAAGGCCTCCGCAGGCATTGGTGATGCCGAGGGTCTTGATGCCGAGATGTTTCATGACCCTGATCGGAAATACGATCTGCTGCATGGAGTATCCTTCATAGAAATGGAAACGTCCCTGCATCGCAACTACTTTTTTTCCTGCCAGTGTACCGAAGATCAGTTTGCCGTGATGGGTTTCAACCGTTGATATGGGAAAGTTCGGGATATCAGCATAATCAAGTGAAAAGTCAACCTCAATCTCTTTTGCAAGGGCTCCGAGGCCTGTGCCCAGAACAATGCCGATCGGGTAGTCAGTCTGTGTTTTTTTTCTGATAAAGGTAACAGCTTCCTGGATTTTAGCCTGTTGAGCAATCATGATTCCATGGTTTATTGGTTGAATGAAAAATATCCCGGTTTTTCCGTGATTCGTCAGTGCCGGATGTTGTCAATAGCCCGGCAGACAAACAGCAAAAAAGTTATGCAATATATGATGTTCAGTGCAGAGAAAAAAGCTGGAGGAAGCCTTGTCGAAAGGCCGCAAGTATCAGCGCCAGCCGAAAATTGCCGTTCCGATACGCAGGATGGTAGCCCCTTCCTCAATAGCGGATTCGAAATCCTGACTCATGCCCATGGACAGTTCGGTAAGCAGGGTCGGGTCGGGCGCATTTTTTTTCAGTGCTTCAAGAAGATTTCGAAGTTCCCTGAACTCTTTACGCGCAAGGTCTGTGTCTGGTGATGCTATGGTCATGAGGCCCCGGAGCGAGATGTTTGGGAGTCTGAAGATTTCTTCAGCTTCCGACAGCAGTGTGTCCGGGCTGATTCCGTATTTCGTCAGCTCTCCTGATGTGTTTACTTCGAGGAGGAAATCGGTATGCAGGTTATGCTGCACGGAGCGCCTTGAAAGCTCCTCTGCTGCAGAGAACCGGTCTATGCCGTGAACAAGAGCGACCTTGCCGACAATCGAGCGAATCTTGTTTGACTGAAGATGTCCGATAAAATGCCACTGAAGGGGGAGTCCCTGAAGCAGTGGATCTTCACACTTTTCAAGAAATTCCTGTACATAGCTTTCACCGAACTCGATCTGCCCGACATCAGAAGCTTCTCTGATAAGCCGGGCAGGTTTTGTTTTCGAAACCGCAACAAGTCGAACATCAGAGGCTGCTCTGCCTGCTTTCAGCGTGAGAGAGCTGATCTGTTCCCTGACGCGGGCAAGGTTGGAAGCTATGCTCTCCATTGCCGGGTCTATGATACCTGTAAAACAGGCACGATGGTTGTGATCGTTACAGGATCGATCGGATTGTCGTTGGGGTCAGTTTTTACGGCAGCGATTTTTTCAACCACATCCATACCGGCTTCAACAATACCGAAAACCGTGTACTGGCCGTCGAGGAAGTTGTTGTCAGCATGGTTAATGTAAAACTGGCTTCCCGACGATGCTTTGGCCGGGTTGTTATCCCTTGCTGCTGCCAGCGTTCCTTTTTTGTTGGAGTGTTTGATTTCAGCATCGATTCGGGTAGACGGACCTCCGGTGCCATGCAGCATCCGCTTGTTTTCATGACGGGAGAGCGGGTCGCCGGTCTGGATCATGAAGCCTTCGATCACCCGGTGAAAGCGAATGCCGTCGTAATAGTTTTCTGAAACGAGTTTTTTGAAGTTATCCCTGTGCAGCGGTGTATCGTCGAAAAGTCTGAGAGTTATATCTCCAAGGCTTGTCTGCATGGTAAATGTTTCGGGCATGGCAAATTGTTTGAAAAATGTTGATCGTGATTACTGTTGTCCTGAAATCTGCCAGAGCGCTCTTTGTGAAAGAATTGCTCCGGTTGAGCCCGGATAGTCGGCAATGATTCTGGTGTAGATATCTGAAGCTTTTTTTACGTCTTTTATTGCCAGATAGCTGTCTGCGGCACTGGCAAGATACTGGGCTTTCAGTGTTGTGTTTTCAGCGGTTTCTGCTGCTTTTTCATACGCTTTTGCTGCATTGTCAAACTGCTTTTTTTCCGTATGGCAATCTCCCGAACCGGCAAGCGCGGCTGCTGAAAGATCCTTGTTTTTAAAAGAGAGTCTGTTGAATACGGTGAGGGCAGAGTCCGGTTGTTTGAGAGCGTAATAGGAATTGGCAAGCAGAAGACCGGCCATTTTACCACTCAGAACGTGACCATATTTTGCCTCGATTTTCTTTAAACCGGGAACCTTGCTGTCACCGTCGATTGCCGCACGATACTGACCAAGATCGACCAGGGGTGCTATTCGTGAAAGCTCCAATGCAGCTTCCTTTTCACTGGTATCCTGATAGCGAATCCAGAAAAAGATACCTGCGCCGGCAGTAATAATGAGCGCAAGAGCAATGATAAGAGCGGTTTTGTATTTGATGACGATGTAGAGCAACTGATCACTGAGTTTTTCTGTAACAGGCTGCTGCTGCAGGGTATCTGGTTTAATTTCTGTCATCATGATGCGTTGGTTGCTTTCCGGTGATGTTTCCGGGGAATATGTGTTTTCGGAAGAGGGATGGTTTTCCTGTTAACCCTGTGGTTGAATCATGAAAATCTTTTGATCCATTATGGTTTGCAACCTAAGGAAGTTTGCATGAATTTCAAAATATTTGCATTGAAGAGAAAAAAAGAAGAACAGGTTGTCATTCAGGTTATTTGAAAAAGTTTTCTTGCCGAGTTCTCAATGGATGCAGCAGTTTCGTCAAGCGGTATGTTTTTTATTGATGCAATTGCCTGTGTTACATAGTGAACAAACGCCGGTTCATTTCTTTTTCCCCGGTGTGGAATTGGCGCAAGGTAGGGTGCATCTGTTTCGGTAAGCAGATCGTCAAGCGATACTGCGTTGATCACTTCGGGAAGGAGAGATCGTTTATAGGTTACTGTTCCCGGAATCGACAATTTAAACCCTCGCCGCAGGCACTCGCCGGCAAGTGCCGTGTCGCCCGAAAAACAGTGCATCACTCCCCGGAGCGATGAGTGTTTTTCTTCGTCAAGAATTCGAAGCATGTCATCCCAGGCATCACGACAATGGATAACAGCGGGCAGATCGAGAGTTTTTGCCAGGCTGAGCATTCGGCGGAATGCGTCGATCTGTGCTGTGCGATTGTAGTCCGGATAATGGTAGTCAAGTCCGATTTCACCTATGGCCACAACTTTTGGCGAATGAGCAAGCAGTGCAAATTCGCTGATGACAGAATCGGCAACTGTACTGGTGACTTCATGGGGATGCAGTCCGACGTTTGCATAAATGAAGCTATGGATGGATGCAAGTTCAATTGCTTTTCTGCTTGTTTCTGTATTGGTTCCAGGGTCAATGAGCAGAGAAATTCCCCCGGTTTTGAGACGTTCGATCACCTCGGGACGATCCCTGTCGAATTCCGGAAAAGAAAGATGGCAGTGGGTATCAGTGAACATGTGTTTTTTTAGCTGACATGTCAGGAAAAATGGTGCTGTGAAAAACAATCAGTAAACATGCCCCGATAGTGATTGCTGAATCTGCAATGTTGAAAATCGGCCACAGCGAGACCCAGGTTCCCATGACGATTCCATCATAAAGGTCGAAATGAATAAAGTCGATCACTTTTCCTCTCGTTATCCGGTCAATCAGATTGCCGACACCTCCCCCGAAAACCAGGGCGAACGGCAGTAGGAACCGGGTGGTACGGTTTTCGGATTTGAGGACATACAGTACAATCAGCAGGGAGATGGTTCCGATCAGAAGGATCATGATTGCTTTCGGGGCAAATTCCATCCCGAAAGCAATGCCATTGTTCTCGGCGTAGGTGAATTTCAGCCAGTCAGGAATGATGGTGATGCTCTCTTTTTCTCTGAGAAACATGACCGCAATTTTTTTGGTGAACTGATCGAGAACAATAACAATTGAAGCAAGTGTGAAAAACCATTTCATGAGGAAAAAATATTATGGTGTTTGATTGGTTTTGTGTTGCAGTAAACAGGAGATTATGGACAGGAGAGCAGATTTTGCATGAGAGCGGTTCTTACTTGCTCAAGCGGCATTTTTTTTCCGGTCCAGAGTTCAAATGATCGTGCTGCCTGTCCAAGAAGCATCTCGATTCCAGAAACAGTTTCACCTCCGAGGGCTTTTGCTGCCTTCAGGAGCGGGGTGCAAGGCGGATTGTATACCATATCGTAAACGATCTGATTATGGTGCAGCAGCCCCGCGTCAAGAGGTACAATGCTCGTTTCTGAGTCGTCATGCCGACCGGTGGTGCCGATCGGGGTTGCATTGACAAGAACAAGAGATCGTCTGATCCGTGCAATTGCAGTGCTTTCTCCGGAAACAAGTTCCTTCATCAGGCAGAGTGTTACGATATCACGGTGAGCATAATCCTGAAGCATTGCAGTTGCTTTTGGAATGTCCCTGACAAACAGGAAAATACAGGCTGGCCTGAAAAAAATTCTGAATGCCTCTATTGCAGCAAGAGCCGCGCCGCCATTGCCGAAAACAGAGACCGGATTTCCCTCGATACGTTGAGCATATTGGTGGAGTGGAGCTGCGAAACCAGCTATATCGGTATTGTAACCCACAAGATGCCCGTTGTTGTTGACGATGGTGTTTACTGCCCCGATTGAAGCAGCTTCTGGTGAGAGCTCATCAAGAAACGGTACGACTGTTGTTTTATAGGGAGTGGTAACGTTCAGCCCGGCAATGCCGAGAGCTCTTGCCCCTGACAGCGCAGGCTCAATAAGGGCAGCCGAAGCAATATTG
>JAAXUM010000036.1 GCA_013336025.1 Chlorobiaceae bacterium | reverse complement strand
GTGTTACAGCCCCCAATAAATACATGATATGTTTCATTTTACAGGTATTTATTTGATTTGCCTTTACCCGGCCGGAAATATTTTTCCGACCGGGCAAGAGCGTTCAGACTATGTTGTGCCGGGCAATCTTTGAATCTTTATCAGTTGCCCAGTGTGCCGTTGATGGCAATTGCTGTTGCCGAGTTGATCGATTCAAATACAGCGCCGCCAAGGTTGACGCCAACACCGGAACCGACTGCTCCGCCGACATCAATATTTCCAACGGTCATTCCGTCAGATCCATTAGCATCACCGACGCCCACACCTGCAGCGATAAGCGGTGTTACTACCCACTCAAGTGCAGGAAATGATGATTCCTGGGTTGCGGACGCTACAGCATAGGCAATGTCGCCCTGGGTCACGAATGCAGGCGCTGTTGCACTGGCAATGGCAGCGGAAATGTCACCGACAGAAATACTGGGGTTGTTCTGTGTGTTCGTGGTCGTTGTGGCCTGATTGTTCAGAAGTACAAGGATGTCATCTGCCAGAGGGGCTCCGTTATGAAGGGATCCTCCATTACCAGCAAACGATGTGCTTCCAAATCCTAATACTGCAGCTGCTACGAGGACGGTTGCGAATGTCTTTTTCATGATGCGACTCCTTTTCGTTTTATTGAGAGTGTTTTTTTTCATCACAAGAACATTGTACTTGCATTTCAAAAGTACATCTATAATAATTGATCACAAAAACAAAAAGTTCACATAAATTAGTATACGCCTGATGTGCCGGTGATGACTTAACTGACAGCATTAAAACGATTTGCTTGTTATTGATGTGATAATCGCGTGAAGAATTATAAAAAATTTTTTATAATACCATGAAGTTCAGGTTGTATCACTTTTATTTTATGCGTTTTGTTGCGCAGATGTGATGAAAAAGCTTTATTCGGCCTCAGTTTGTTTTTTGATCATAAAAAGACAGTGCTGATAGTTTTTTTTTTAATGGATTATTGCTAAACTAAGTATGTACAATAAGTTATTGTATATATACCGTGTATTGATGAGGGCTTTTTCTACAGGTATTTACTGTAAGATTTGTATGTGTTTCTGTGGCTGTCTCTATGACATGGGAAATCCCTCCTTTTTTAAGAGAAACTTTTTTCTTTTGGCTGATACTGTTATAAAAAATGAGTTGTAAGGGCACTCAGTCAGCACATCAATTCTTTCCGTTACGGGAGACCGTTGTTGATAAATGATCGTTTTACGGAGAATGGGTAAAGCGGCTTCAGAACAAGATGAAATTTTCTAAGACTATGAATAAGAACAGAGTATATGAGCAGGATGGAATAATGTTGCATGGACGGGCTGAAGAACGTGTCAAATTGCCCAGGCAGAAGCAAACGAAGCCCTCTCCTCTGCATGATGAGATGCGCCGCATTATGTATGAAATGGAGGCGCGCCACTTGGAGCTTGAAATGCAAAATGAGCAAATGCTTCATTCCAAAGGAGAGCTGGAGAGTCTTCTGAAGCGTTATGAAGAGCATTATGATATTGTTCCTCACAGCTATATGACAATTTCAAGAGATGGCACCATACTTGAAGTTAATCTGACTGCCGCAAAGTATTTTGGTCGTGATCGAGCATTATTGAAGGGTGGCTCTCTGGAAAGATTTGTTGCTGATGAAGATCGTCCGGTTTTACGGTCTTTTCTGGAAAGGGTTTTCAGTGGACAAAAACAAGCATTCTGTGAAGTAGTGCTTTTCAACGATGAAATTTTGAAAGCGGAAGAATCACCTGAAACCGATCTGCACAAAGATGATTTTAAGGAACCTGTCGTTCGCTTTGATGCTGCATTGAGCACAGATGGTGAGGAGTGTTACATTTATATTACGATTTCGGAGAGAGATGTTAAAAAGGAGCCTGAGAGGCAAAATACTTTTTTTACAGACACAAGCCGGGGCGATATCGTAAACATGCCGGACGTTGATAACATTGACTTTAATCACCAGTTGTTTGACAGTGTTATTCATACAAGAATACGCCTCGCAGCGCTTTCATATCTTTACACGGTCAAACAGGCCTGTTTTGTGGAAATCAGGGACAAAATCAAGGCTTCAGACGGTAGTTTAAGTGTTCACATGCGGATGCTTGAGTCTGCGGGATATATCAGTTGCGATAAGGAGTTTCTTGCGCGTAAGCCGCAAACGGTATACAGGATAACTCCGCTTGGTCATGATGCGTTTCTGAAATATTCGGATATCGTTTTGTCGCTTATCGCAAAGAAATAACGAGTATCGTAAGTTCTCCTCTGCCTCCCCCTGTTTTTTTACTGTTATAACCCGCATTGCATTCATCGTCGCTATGCCTGAAAAAAGTCCGGACAACCGCTGATGGATGCGGGCGTTTGGTTTTTATTATTGCTTTTTATGGAAGAAGGACGGCGCATGAGATCACGGTTGTCCAGAGGCCGTTTTCACCCTCTGCCGATTGTGTGATGTTGTAGGAGTTGATGATTTTACCGCTCATCTGGTAGATGCCTTCACGTTCGTCCCAGTCCTTGTTTGGGTCAAACTCAATGCCGAGGGTTGTTGCCAGCATGGTTGCGGCGAGGTCTTCCGCATATTCACCGCACTGTTCCGCAGATTCTCCAAGCGGATGGTGTTCCGAGAGATAGCCGTACTGCGTGTCATCGGCCGGTATGGCAACACCGACTGATGCGGCAATCAGGCGATTGTATTCATTGGTTGAGTTACGGGCCATGACGACAAAGGTTATCTGACCTGGAGAGAGCAGCGCCAATCCCTCATCAACGCTGATGCGCCGGCATTTTGGAGGAAAGATACTTGAAACAGTTACGAGGTTGCATTTTTCGATTTTTGCATCTCTCAGGGCAAGCTCGAATGAGGATAGATACTCTTTGTGTCTTCCCACACCTTTTGTGAAGAAGATTTTTTCAGGGACAAATGACAATGGAGTGTCTCCTTATGACAGTTATTTGAGCGAAAGTGCTCTGTTTTACAGTGGTAGATCAATAAGAGAATAGGTGCTGTCGGGTGTTCCCTCTGTTTAGATGGTTTAGCGTTTTCAGGGATGAACGCTCTCGTGACTTTTCAATGGTATCGGTTTTTTCTCTGACGCCACGTAACAGGAAAAGGTTCCGGAGCTCTGCTCTTTTTCGAGATGCTGGTGAAGAAGATGCAGCAACTGGTCAATTTCATTGAGCAGGTTGCGGTGGTTGAATGCGACTGCCATAAGAAAAAGGGGAAAGGAGATATGCTCTTTTCTCAGTTTTCTGAGCACGTTACCCATGGCCTGTGTCATGAAGGGAAGAGATCGCGCACTATCAACAGAGCGTGTTGCTGTTGGCTCATGATCGGGGGTTCTGTAATCGCACCTGAAATAAAAGTTTTCAGGGCCATCCCATTCAATGGTGATGGTGCAGGGTTTGACGCTGCTCATGGACGCCTCGATTTTTTGGATCAGAAAGGTTTTAGATTTTTTCTCAGTATAGTGATTTTGAAAGATTCCAACCGTTACGGTAGTGTAAAACCATGCGCCGGACTTTGTCGCCACTCTTGTCGATTTTCTTTCATGCATGTATTTCGATAATGTCGCTCCATCGAGTGGTGTAGTGCGGTGAAAGTTTTTCCTGTCGCTGCTTCCATCCGGAGATGTTATCGGATGCGGTGCGGAGCGTGCCCTGGCCAAATCGGGAGTTTACGGCGTCGAGCGTTTCCATAAGTTTCATGGCCTGCTTCTCGTTTTGGGGTAACGGATCGCTGTCAAACAGGGAGAGTGTTGCCACTGCAGGCCCTTTTGCATCGGTAATGCCGGAAACCAGGACGCCGGCTTTTTTGTAGCCGTATCCGGATCGGTAGAGCGAATCAAGCAGCAGTTGAGCCGCTTTCTGGAGTTCAATGGTGCTGTT
This sequence comes from Chlorobiaceae bacterium, assembly GCA_013336025.1. GTDB lineage: Bacteria > Bacteroidota > Chlorobiia > Chlorobiales > Chlorobiaceae > Chlorobium. Next base: position 5,800 of record JAAXUM010000036.1, on the reverse strand, counting down.
TGAAGGGAATGGGAGCGCAAAGGTTCTTGTTCCCCGGTAGCGCTTTTCTTTTTCGGCAAACGGACTGGTATACAAAAAAACAGTGAGCAGCGATGCCCGAGAGTTCTCTTTACGGAGCTTGAATGCGCATTTTGAGGTAAAGTGTGCTATGGCATAGCCGAGATCTTCGTGTGAACTTACCAGTGAGCCGAAAGAACGGGAGGTGCAGATGCTCTGTTTTCTGGGCTGGACCAGCTCAAGTGGCAAACAGGAGTGTCCGTTCAGCTCCTGCTGCACTCTTGCGCCGGTGATGTGGAGGTGTTTCTGAACCCAGTTTGCCGGTGCATCGGCAAACTCACGTGCGGTATGGATGTGATGCTTGTGCAGCAGTGCTGCGTATTGGCTGCCGATACCCCAGATATGTTCAACCGCGATGACGTCGAGTGCATCCCTTGCAGTCTCTTTGGTCGCAAGGATACAGACTCCTCCGAGGGAAAGATTTTTCTTTGCCATGCGGTTTGCCGCCTTGGCAATGGTTTTTGTTGCTCCGATGCCGATGCTGACCGGAATGCCGGTGTTCCTCTGTACAGTTTTTCTTGTTGCTGCGGCGTAGTCGGCAAGGTTGAATTTTCCGAAGCCGCTCAGATCAAGAAAACATTCATCAATCGAGTAGATCTCAAGATCAGGCGCAAGCGTTTCGAGGGTTTTCATGACTCTTGCCGACATATCGCCATAAAGCGGGAAGTTGGCGGAGTAGACAGCTACATTGTGCTTCCTGAGCAGTTCACGGTTTTTATGAGCAGGGTCGCCCATCGCAAGGCCGATTGCCTTTGCCTCTTCTGAACGGGCAATAAAACATCCGTCGTTGTTGGAGAGTACCACAACAGGTTTGTTCAGCAATCCGGGATTAAAAACCCTTTCACATGAGACATAGAAGTTATTGCAGTCCACCAGTGCAAACATGATGCTTTTTTTTCGTGTTTATCTCGCCTTGTGGATGATATAGGTAACAATACCCCATACAAGAAAGTCATTCTCTTCGGTGATTCGGATGGGCTGGAACGCATCGTTTGCGGGCATGAGCGAGAGGCCTGATTTGTCCTGTGAAATGCGCTTGACAGTGAACTCTCCATCAAGAAAACAGATGGCGATATCACCGTTTTTTGGACGAAGGGATTTGTCGATTACAAGAATATCCCCTTCCCTCAGGTTTGCTTCAACCATCGAAGAGCCTTTTACCCTGGCGTAGAAAGTTGCTTCCGGGTGCCGGATCAGAGCTTTGTTGAGATCGAGTCCGAGCTCCATGGCATCATCGGCAGGGGAGGGAAAGCCTGCAGCAACACCGGTTTCCGCATAAGGGAGCAAGAGCTCGCAGGAAACGTCCGGCGAGTAAAAGTCAAGGATTGCGGTACGATATATTCTGGTGAGTTTCATGCTTCAGGCGGACTTCAGTTCTCTTGTTTTGAGAAAGATTTTACAGAATCGTTGCATGCTCTTCATGATATCGCAACACTGGTTTTGTTTTTTAGCCATAGAGGTATTTCGCTAAAGGGGAGTTACAGTCACTTCGGCTAACCGATCCTTTTCATGAACAACTACCGGGAACATCTTTTCAGGCCCCTTCCATTTCTTTGCCGCGGAAAAGCGGTCATCATGCGGCTGCTGATGATCCCGAACCTTTTTCTGATTCGGGCAGCAGGTCTTGAAAATCTTACTCCAGACGGTCAACCTGTTCTGTTTGTTTTTAATCATAATAATGCTTTTGAGGCACTGTTGGTGCCGGTTTTTCTCATCTACCGGCGTGGCGGGCAGTTGATCAGTTTTGTGATCGACTGGATGTACGGTTATCTGCCGGTTATCGGGTGGCTCATGGAGATGATTGATCCGGTTTACGTCTATCACAAGCGTTCAACCCTCTCTTTTATTCAAGCCCTGCGACCTGAAACAGCTCACGAGAACACGGTTGACCGATGTTGCAAAAAACTGCATGCCGGTACAAGCATCGGAATATTTCCTGAAGGAACGCGTAACGCTGATGCTCATCAGTTGATGAAACCAAAGCCGGGTATCGGTCATATCGCCCTGAAATCCGGTGTTCCTGTGATTCCTGTCGGTATTGATTTTCCGCAAAGATCGGCAAAAGGAAAAATCCCCCTGCTTGGAAGAATCATTGTCCGCATCGGTGCCCCGATGACGTTTCATGAGGCATCAACCGACTATAAGACGACCCTTGTTGAGAGTCATTGTGTCAGCTCTGTACGCAAACGCCGGCAGGAGCTGGCCGGAGCGGTGTCACACGAAATCATGCTTCGCCTCGCCGTGCTTTCCGGCAAGCGTTGCCCGTGGGAGGATCCGGCAGAAAAAAAGGAGGGTCACGATAACTCAAAAAAAAAGGAGCAGCTATGTCCTGTATAACGGTCGGAAGGGTACTGGGCGGCAACGATCATGCTGCTGCTGTCGAAGTTATTGAACAGGTGTTTGCCAGAGAAAAAAAATGGATCACGTCCGCCAGCGGACAAATTCCGGATCATGTTAATGAATCCGGGAATGTCTCATGGTTTCTTGCGCGGGTAAACGGCCGTCCTGCTGGGGTGCTGAGGCTTTTGTACGATCCTCCGCTTGAGCTGCCCGATGCTTACGCAGTGAACTTTATGCCGGGAATTGATATCGAGCATCTTAAAAAACAGGGACGATATGTCGAAATAGGGCGATTCATGATTCTTGGCGAGTTTCGCAGAAATTACAGAGTTGCACTTCGGCTCATGCGTGAGGCGACGGCGGAGGTGATTGAGCGGGATTATTCCCATTTCATAACGGATGTTTTTGAGGATGATCAACACTCTCCGCTCAATTTTCACACAAGGGTACTCGGTTTTGAAGCGGTTGGCCGGCATCTTTTCGGAGATCTCAACTGCAGCTCGGCAAGAATCATCCTTACCCTCGATATTCTCAAACTCTACAGTCGCGTCAAAGACAGCCGGAGCAGGATTTATCTCGAACTCGTTCATGGAATCCGTGAGATAGCTGAACGCAGAATTCTCCGGATACAATCCGGAGTGGCAAAAGGGTAGAAAAGAGATAGAGGGTTGAAGAGATAATGTTTAAAAAAGCACAGGAGGAGCGTGTGATGCTGAGACTCGATGAACTCAGGGCAGGTGTAAAAGGGGAGTTTTTTTTAAAAGAGGAGCTGCACGATCATAATGTCCGCAAGGTCGATGCGCTTGCCGATGTCATTATCAAGCCTGCCGGAAAAAAAGAGCTTGGCAAACTGCTGAATCTGTTACAGAAGGCAGGGTATCCTCATGTGGTCATTAATTCAAAAGGGCGGGTGCAGTTTCCCGATCAGCGGTTTCACGGAGCGGTTATTGTGACCGATCTGAAGTTCTGATGCGCACCCGCTCGATTGTTTACTATCTCTTCACAATCGCTTAACTGTTCTGTAACACTTCAAGGGTAGATTAGCAGGCGCATGAAACCATGCAGCAAAAGTTTTTTTGTTTTCATGAACACATCACACAACCAATCCTGTTTAGTTATGAAAAAAGTTGCATTACTGGTCGCTCTGGCCGCTTCCATGGGGTTCAACAACGCAGAGGCTGTTGACTGGAACTGGAGCGCTGATATCCGCTACCGTTATGAGTCCGGTCTGAAAGAGCTGACAACCGAGGGCGAACACAGTCGCGACCGTCACCGCACCAGAGTCCGTCTCGGTGTCTATCCGTGGATCAACGAGGAGCTTTCCGCCGGTGTGCAGATCGCAACCGGAAGCGATGAAACAACCTCGCGCAATGAGACCTTCGATGATATGTTTATCCCGGATTCCATCTATCTCAACGAGGCATTCATTGACTATCACCCGATGTTTCTTGAGGGCAATGTCAATCTGATTCTTGGAAAGAGGGATGTGGCAAAAACCCTTATCGTCATGAAAGACCTTGTATGGGACAGCGATATTACCCTTGAAGGTTTGACCCTGCAGTATGGCAAAGATGGCAATGGTAAAGAAAAAGATGGTTTGTCCGCAGTTGCCGGTTACTACATGCTTAACGAGGTTAATGGCAGTGCACCAACTGCTGCGACAACCGAAAAGACAGAGCGGGACGCCTATCTTATAGCAGGTCAGTTAGCCTATACAGGCTCAGTCAGTGACTTAGGCTTCAGAGTTGGTGCTGCCTACTATGATTATGTGAATTTCGATTATGACAATAACGTTGCCGGTGATGCGGGTTATGTGCCGAAGTACAAACCGGAGTTTGACTATACCGGCAAGGACTTTAACATCGTTGAGTTTTTTGCCAGTGTCGGAGGTCCTATTACCGAAACCCTTCCATGGAAGATTTACGGTCAGTACGCGTTCAACACAGCAAAAAAAGCGGATTGTCCAAATATCGATGATACCAAAAGGGATGCTTACCAGATCGGTATTCAGATCGGTGATGCCAAGCAGGTCGGGCAGTGGTCGCTTGGTGGCGAATATGTCAGTATTGAGCGGGATGCGGTTACGATTCTTACCGATTCGGATCGTAACGGAGGGTCGTCAACCAATCTTGAAGGGTTCAAGGTTGGTGCAGTCTATCATCTTGTGCAGAACATGACGCTTGGTGCAACCTATTTCAACTTCAAAACGAAGGATGTGGATGATATAACCAATCACCTGTTCCAGGCTGACGTTGTCGTAAAATTCTAAAACAATTGTGTCTCTGTTCTTTCCTTGTGTTTCTGTTCTTTCTCCATAAGGTTGTGTGTGTTCAGGCTGCAAGGCTGACCGTGCAGTGATGCAGGGGCAGCCTTTAAAGCCGTGAAGATGAGCAGACATTTTTTTTCGTCTCACTAAAATTCAAATAATACAAATCATCATGAAACTGTTCAGAAAAATACTTTTAAGTGCCGCTGTCCTGGGTGTTATGGCTTCAGGTACAGCCGAGGCTGCCGGTAAAATCGTTATGGACGGATCGACGACTGTTGGCCCGATCGCAAAATCCTTTGCGGCCTATTTTACAAAAACAACCGGAGTTCAGGTGACGGTCAGTGAATCAGGTTCAGGCAATGGTGCCAAAAGTCTGATCAACAAGACCTGTGATATCGGTAATATGTCGCGCGCCATGAAAAGTAATGAGGTTATGGCAGCCAGAAGCAAAGGTGTTAATCCTGTTGAGCACGTTATTGCTCTTGACGGTATTGCAATTGTTGTTCATCCGAGCAACAGGGTTGATGCGCTTTCAAAAGCCCAGATTCAGGGGATTTATATGGGCAAATATACCAACTGGAGTCAGGTTGGCGGTCCTAATGCGGCTATTGTCATTATCCAGCGCGAGTCGAACAGTGGCACCCAGGATACCTTCAAGGAGCTGGTGATGGGTAAAGACAGTCCTATTTCCAAGAGAGCCGAGACCCAGGCAAGCAACGGGGCAGTCAAAAGCCGTGTCAGTTCAACACCGGCGGCAATCGGTTTTATCGGACTTGGTTTTGTTGACAGCTCTGTAAAAGCGTTGTTGGTAGATAAGGTTGAACCGGAAGTGAGAACGGTGAAAAATGGTACCTACCCAATTTCAAGGCCTCTTTTCATGTACACCAATGGTCAGGCGACAGGAGTGATCAAGCAGTTTATTGATCTGGCCAAAACAGAAGAGGGCAAGCGTATGATCAGCGAGCTTGGCTATGTGAACCGTTATTGATTTTTCACGTCTATTTTTTGTACCCGGATTCCCCAAGAAAAGCCGCCTGTATCAGGCGGCTTTTTTATTACTCATTATTCTGCTTTTTTCAAAAGGGAGGCACTTTTTATACCTTTACTTTTGTTTCTTATGAGCAAAGCGCTCTA
>JAAXUM010000035.1 GCA_013336025.1 Chlorobiaceae bacterium | reverse complement strand
CCGGAACCTTCGAGAACAACCCGGTCAAAAAACTGCGCAAGGTACACGCTGATATCATGTATCGTCATATCTTATTAAATGATAAGAATGCTTCAGAAAGGGTAAAAAATTAGTTAACTTTTTAGCATTTTTAACTTATATTCGAAGTCCAGAGCAGTTTTCATTGGCTTATAAGTTAACACTGCCCGAAGGAACTGTCGAAAACGAATTACTGCCGTTAATATAACCCGTTTCATCTGAAAATGCAGGATGCATTGGTAAAACCAATCAAAATTTTTGCTGGCCGCAGTAATCCGGCCATTGCAGAAAAAATTGCCGAATATCTCGACATGCCTCTCTGCGATGCAAAGGTCGAGAATTTTTCCGATGGGGAAATATCGGTAAATTATTTCGAGTCAATCCGAGGCTCGGATCTGTTCATCATTCAGTCGACAAACCCCCCTGCCGACAACCTCATGGAACTCCTTATCATGATCGATGCCGCCAGACGATCATCAGCAGCGAGAATAACGGCTGTTATCCCTTATTACGGATATGCTCGACAGGACAGAAAGGACAAACCTCGAGTTGCCATTACAGCAAAGCTGGTCGCAAACCTGCTGACCACAGCCGGAGCAAACAGAATTCTGACCATGGATCTTCACGCACCGCAGATCCAGGGATTTTTTGATATTCCTTTTGACCATCTCTACTCCAGCGTCATGCTGATCAACGACATCCGCCAGCGGGATTTTCGTGAAAATCTTGTTGTTGCATCTCCCGATGTCGGCGGCGTTAAGCTTGCACGAAAATTTGCAGAGGAGCTCGGCACAGACCTGGTGATTGTTGACAAAAGAAGACCAAAAGCAAACGTTGCTGAAGTCATGAACATCATTGGCGACGTCAGCGGCAAAAACGTTCTGCTCGTGGACGATATGATCGATACGGCAGGAACCCTTGTCAATGCGGCCAAGGCAATACGTGATGCAGGCGGACTGCGAGTCTATGCCGCTGCAACACATCCTATTCTTTCAGGCCCTGCAATAGAAAGAATAAATGCATCCGTCATTGAAAAGCTGATCGTTTCCGATTCGGTCGTGACCAATCATGCCTACTCACCGAAAATTGAAACCGTCACGGTCAGCACCCTGTTCGGCGAAGCAATCAAAAGAATATACGAGGACGATTCGGTCAGTTGCCTCTTCGACAGCAAAGATATAAGCACCAAGATCAAAAACTATCATTAACATCACAAGAGAAAAAGAGATAGAGGAAAAGCATGGAAATCATCGCATTAGGGGTTGAACCTCGCATTATCAGGAAAAAAGAAGCTGCAAAACTGCGCAAAACCGGCATAGTTCCTGCCGTGATCTACCATAAAGGTGAAGAAACCGTCTCGGTAAGTGTCAATGAAATAGCCCTGAAAAAACTTGTTCACTCAGCAGAATCGCACATTATCGATCTCAAGTTTCCGGATGGAAAAACCGTGCGTTCCTTCATCAAGGATGTACAGTTCGACCCGGTAACCGACAGAATTATTCACACCGACTTTCAGCTTTTCTCCGCTGATGAACTCGTTGAGATGGATGTACCCGTTGGCACAACAGGAAATTCTGTTGGTGTTGAAAAAGGCGGCAGAATCCAGATCATCAAGCATGCGCTCACCCTCAAAGGGATGCCCGCAGATATGCCTGACCATTTTGTCATTGACTGCACCGACCTTGAGATCGGCCACTCTATCCATGTCAGGGAAATTCCCATGGATACCCGTCCCGGACTCACCATTATGGACGATCCCGACACTCCGGTTGTCACCGTTGTTGCACCGAAGAAAGAAGCTGAACCTTCTGCAGAAACGGCCGCTTCTGCAAGCTGAAACAGCCTTACCGGCATGCAGTAAACAATTATTTTCAAAAAACAGCTTTTTCCCGATGAAAAAGCTGTTTTTTTTTATCCGAATTGTTTGATTTTGTGCTGCATCTGTCGTTTTTTCCAGTAATTGAACGATTATTTCATGAGCAACGGAAAAAGCTATACTCAACCCGGCAACAAAATGCCTCTCTTTTGCCTCATCCCCGGGCTCGGGCTTCTCCGCCTGAAAAAAACAGCTCAAGGTTTGTTCCTGCTGTTCTCCTTCCTCGCCTATCTCTGTATTTTCGTCATACGGTTTGACCTTGTGCTCTTCAGTTTTCGCTCGATGCTTACCGCACTGACCATGCTCATCATAACACCGGAGACACTCCGCGAAATCTTCAGTCCGGAGATCCTTGAGTTCTGGATTGGCTCGTGCTGTCTTGTCACCATTCCCGTTCTTCTGTTTTTCATTTCACAGCGATCCTGCAAAAAAACGGTTTCAGATGAAAACAAGCCGACCAGAGAAGAATCAAGCCTCGGAAAAATAAGTCTTCAGGCATTCATGCGCCAATCTATCGCACTCTATGCATCGGCCATCATTTTCACCCTCTACTCGGTAGCATTCCTTGCACCGTTCATTGCGCCTTTCAGTCCCTACGACCAGCAGGACTTCCTTGTCACAGCCTATCAGCCACCAATGACACGACTGCAGGCTCTGGTTCTTCAGCAGCCGAAACACCTCGTCATTCCCATGCAAAAAGGATCAGGCAGAACAATAGAACTGAGTAATGCCTTTATCAGCGACTATCAGAAACTCACTTCACGAAACGAACCCCATGCACTGAAATTCGTCAACAGCTATAACATTCAGGGTGACATGGTTGAATACGTCCAGGGAATACGGACAAAAACCATTCCGATTGCCGAGCTGAAGGCAGGAAAAGATAAAACGGCAAAACCTGCCATAACCCGCACCTTCATACTCGGTACCGACCAGTACGGACGCGACATTCTGAGCCGTGTTATCTATGGATCGAGAATATCACTCTCCATCGGATTTCTTGTCGTCCTCATCTCCGTAACGCTCGGCACCGTTATCGGAGTCTCATCCGGCTATTTCGGAGGCTGGATCGATGCCATATTAATGCGAATTGTCGATGTCCTTATAGCCTTCCCGGCACTCTTTCTCATTCTTATCATTATCGCTGCATTCGGCAACTCCATCTATCTGATTGTGATTACGCTCTCTTTCACCGGCTGGATGGGAGTGGCAAGAATTGTCAGAAGCCAGGTACTCTCTCTTAAAGAACAGGAGTTTATTCTCGCAGCAAAATCGCTCGGACTTTCGAATATGAGAATCATTTTCCGCCACCTTGCACCGAACACGCTGACGCCGGTCATTATCGCGGCAACACTCCGTATCGGCAGCATCATTCTCACCGAAGCAGGACTTTCGTTTCTCGGACTCGGCGTTCAGCCGCCTACAGCAAGCTGGGGCAACATCATCAACGAAGGACGCGACAGCCTTTTGAACCACTGGTGGATATCAACATTTCCGGGCATCGCCATTCTTACAACGGTGGTATGCTTTAACCTGATCGGTGACGGCGTGCGTGATGCCCTCGATCCGAGAATGAGAGGATAACCATGACAGAAAGCCGGATACATGAAGAGCCGAAACCCTGGACAACGGTATCCTCCCGATACCTCTTCACCGAGCCATGGCTGACGCTGAGAAAAGACAAGGTCGCCCTCTCAAACGGCAGAACCATTGACGACTACTACATATCGGAATTCCCCCCCTGGTGCAACACCCTCGCCTTCACAGCCGACCGCAAGGCCGTGCTTATCCGGCAGTATCGACACGGTATCGGCAAGGTTCACTATGAAATTCCTGCCGGCGTGCATGACAAAAAAGGGGAATCTGTGCTTGATGCTGCAAAACGGGAACTGCTTGAAGAGACCGGTTTTGGCGGTGGCACATGGAAACTCTGGATGGAACTCAGTGCAAACCCCGCACTGCAGAACAACATCACCTACACCTTTCTTGCCGAAGGAGTTGAGCTGCTCGACAACCAGCACCTCGATGCAACCGAAGAGATCTCCGTTCATCTTGTCAGTATTGAAGAACTGCGCACCATTGTGCTCGACGGAGGAATGATACAGGCTCTGCACGCAGCACCGATCCTGAAATACTTTGCGACAACCGGTCCGCTCAACCGATGAACACTGGTGGTCATGAAAAAAAGCCGACAACTCACCCTTCTCGAAGATACCGTTAAAAAACTGGGCTACACCCTGCGCTACGAAAAAGGAACCTTTCTTGGAGGCGACTGCCGCCTTAAAGAGGACAAGGTGGTTGTTGTCAACAAATTCCTGCCGATCGAAGGAAAAATCTACACGCTCGCAAAAGTCATTGGAACTCTCAATCCAGCCGACATCTCCACTGACATCAGAAAAATCATTGGAGGTGTTGTCCAGCACGGTTTATTCAACAAGGAAACCCGCGAATAAAACAAACAGGAAACTCTCGAAACTCTCAAAACGCCGGCATTCAGCTAATTCCGTGAGATTTTCGATTCCTTTGTTCCCGATCCTGAACCACCAACATTCGCCATATCAAACAACAAAGCGGCGATGACTGTTTGGGTTTCAGTTTCTGCCCATGATTCGTTCAGGACATATGTTTCTTCTCGGAAAAGGGGAAACAGGGTCAACCCTGTTCACTGGGCCGATCTTGCTGAAATCTGTGTTGAAGCAGCAGAGAGCGATACAACGGAAATCTGTGCGGGAGACCTGATACCTGCACGTTCAATGAAACGGCAAACATGGCTTTTGACGCAATTGGGACAAAACCGTGGAAAACGCCTATCCCGATATGGATCGGTAATGCCGCTCCAGCCACAGGCACCAGTCACCTCATGGATTTTTACCGTGAGCTGGCAAAAAAAACAGCTTGAAAGTCAAGGCACCATACTGAGCGTCTCCACAAGAAAATCCCAGAATTCTCCGACGGATGTGATGTTGACCTTTTCATCAGGAGAGTGAGGATAGCGAATGGTCGGGCCAAAGGAGATCATATCGAGTGACGGACAGGTTCCCCCAATAATCCCGCATTCGAGACCAGCATGAACTGCCTTTATCCCGGGGGGTTTTCCGAATTTTGATGTATAGACCTCCTGCATCCTCTTCAGAATCGGTGAATCCGGATTCGGTTTCCAGCCGGGATAACCCCCGTCGAATACCGATACCGCTCCTGCCAGATCAAAAAGAGAGGCGATCATTGCCCTGAGATCTTCCATGGCAGAATCCACCGAACTCCTGAGCAGACACTTGATGGTAACAACACCGTGCCCGGAGCTCACGACGGCAAGGTTACTCGATGTTTCAACAAGGTTAGCCATATCACAGCTCATTCGCATAACGCCATTGGGACAGGCATAGAGCGCATTGAGCAACCTGACGACAACACCCTCTTCAATAACCATATCCGGCCTGTCAGCTGGAACCACCTCTATGCAGAGCTCGGGATCGGCAGCCGAAAGCTCATGTTTTATCTTCCCGGCAAGTATGGAAAGATCTCCGGAAAAGGTCTTCGAATTTGCTGTCGGAACAGCCACTGTAGCCGTCGATTCACGCGGTATGGCATTGCGAAGCGTCCCGCCGTCAATAGACGCCAGAAGCATACCATATCGAGCACGTCCTTCGCAGAGGATACGGTTCATGATCTTGTTGGCATTGCCGCGTCCAAGATGAATATCCATACCGCTGTGTCCACCCTTCAAACCGCTCACCCTGATAACAAACCCTGTATAATCGGCTGAAACCCGCTCTTCACGATAACTGAAGGTCATCGTTGCATCAAGACCGCCGGCACAGCCGATAAACAGTTCTCCCTCATCTTCCGAATCCAGGTTCATAAGAATTCGGCCTTTCAGCAAATCGGGTTTCAGTCCGACAGCTCCGGTCATACCAGCCTCCTCTTCGCTGGTGAACAACGCTTCAATGGAACCATGCCGCAGCGTGGTCGATTCAAGCACAGCCATGGCTGCTGCTACACCAAGACCGTTATCGGCACCGAGCGTGGTGCCTCTGGCATGCACCCAGTCGCCATCAACAATCGTCTCTATCGGATCCCGGGCGAAATCATGGATCCTGCCGCCACTCTTCTCGGGCACCATGTCGAGATGAGCCTGCAGGATCACCCCCTGGCGTTCTTCCATGCCTGATGTCGCCGGCTTGCGGATGATGACGTTGCCGACTTCGTCAACAATGGTTTCAAGGCCAAGCTTTCTGCCAAAACCGGCAACGAACTCCCTGATTTTTTCCTCGTGCCCTGAAGGATGTGGAATCCTGGTCAGACTATGAAAATTCCTCCACACAGCATGTGGTTCCAGTCGGAGAATATCAGTACCCATATATCAATGCGCTGCCGTTGAATGTCAAAAAAAACTGTTTTTATCCCTCTATGTTCAAAATATACAAGATCATACACTGTTAAAGGCACCTCTCGTCACTTGATCCGAATCCGATCCCGACATTAACCCCGCTACGACTCAGGTGAAGCAAAAAAAGGTTCTCAATTATATGCTGATACGCTATTGGTTCGATCAATTATATTATATTTTATCAGAAAAGCGCATAATTTAAAGAGCAAAGAGTTTTCAGTTGACATGCAAACGGGAAAATCCCGAAAGCTTTTTTACAGGCACAACTTCCCTTACCTCATAACCACACACCAGCTATGGCAAACAACAGCAACGGCGTCTTTTCCGACCTCTTTAATGCAGTCGGCGCTCCGGTACAGAATCTTTCCGACACTATTGGTAACGGCATCAGTGGAGCCGCATCAGTCGTCGAGTCATGCACCAATCTCTGTGCAACAATCGTCACCAGTTCGGCAAACACTGCCGTTCAGCTTATCCAGGGCGTTGCAACAGGCATCTCTGCAGCCATCACTCCGAAAAAATAATCGCCCTCTTTCATGATAAAACCACCTTGCGCCTGATCGGGCAAGGTGGTTTTTTTTGTCAACCTGCAGACCATATCCAGCACAACAAGATCAATTATATACTCCTGGTGCCTGCCGTCAAGAAAGTTGTATTTGACAGATACAAAGATTTACATTATTTTTATCATCTGAAACCCATGCATAGTTTACATAACCCGCACCGACGTTATACCTCCTGAAAAAACAGTAACCTCATAGCGCCATTAATACTTTTTTTCCACAACCTAAACCACTGAAGGAACAAAATGAGAAAAGTATTACACTCTATCGTGGCAGTGCTGCTCGCAACATCGTTTTCCAATATCTCCCTGGCGGCTGATGTTATCAGAATTGCCATTACAGGGCCCTTTTCAGGCGGCTCCGCCCCGATGGGCGTGTCCATGAGAAATGGCGCCAAACTGGCTTTTTCTAAAATCAACCAGAACGGCGGCATTGTGATTGCCGGAAAAAAAACAAAAGTTGAGATTATCGAACGCGATGATGAAGGCAAAAATGATCGCGGCGCACTTATTGCCCAGGAAATATCATCGATGAATAACGTTTCAGCTGTTATCGGGACGGTGAATACAGGAGTGGCCGTCATGGGTGACAAGTATTATGTTGAAAAAGGCATTGTCAAAATCATTACGCCGGCGGCAGGCAGCGCATCAATGACGCAATGGAGCAAAGCCGGTGTTAATAATCTGCCGATTTTCCGTTTTGCTGCGCATGATGGCATCCAGGCACAGATGGTAGTAGAACAAGCATTGAAACTTGGTATTAAAAAAGTTGCAATATTATATGATGCAACCAATTATGGTGTTTCAGGACGTGACGATCTGACCAGCCAGATCAAAAAACAGGGCAATAAGCTTCAAGTGGTGGCTCTCGAAAAATTTGCCATCGGTGACAAGGATATGACCGGTCAGCTCATTAAAGCAAAGGCTGCGGGTGCCCAGGCCATCCTGATCTGGGGAATCGGACCTGAACTGGCCGCAGTTGCCGCCGGAAAGGAAAAGCTTGGCTTCAAAGTACCGATGATTGGTGGATGGACCCTCTCCATGAGCAATTTCATCGATACAGCCGGGGCCGCAGGCAATGGCGCACTCATGCCTCAAACATTTATTGAAGACCAGTCCATAGCAAGAGCGCGGCCCTTTATTCAGGCATATCATACAATGTACGGCGGCTCAAAAATCCCCTCTCCGGTATCCGCTGCCCAGGGCTATGACGCTGCATTGCTGCTTGCTCAGGCCATTCATGAAGCCGGATCATCCAACCCGTCAAAAATCAGAGTGGCTCTCGAAAACCTTAAAGTCACCGTCAAAGGATCGATTGCCGACTGGAAAAAACCATGGTCAACGTGGAACCCTGCCAATGTCGAAACCCATGAAGCATTCCGTCGCTCAACCACAGTGATGGGTCAGGTGAAAAACGGACGGGTGGTTCTGGCCAATTCTGCTGACAGGGCTGTTCTGGAAAGATCCGGCAGCAGGTAAAAATCTCAATAATTACATGAACATCAAGTTCCGCAGCTATGGATCCATACTTTTCAGCACTTGTCCAGATGGCTGTTTCCGGAGGCTTGATGGGTATGGCTTATGCTTTGGTGGCATACGGATTTCAACTGACGTATGCCGCCGGCAAGGCTGTCAATTTCGGGCAGGGAGAACTGGTCATGCTTGGGGCCTTCACAGGTATTTCACTTACTCATATTGGTCTTCCGTACTGGGTTTCGGTCATCGGAGCAATGGTAAGCGGAGCAGCTCTCGGGTGGTTTGTCGAGCGAGTTGCCGTTCGACTGGCTTTTCAGCAACGCAATGAAGGCTGGATTCTCCTCACCATCATTATCGGATTGTTCGGGGTTTCTGCAGCCGAGAACATCTGGGGTCGTGACGATATGCCCTATCCGGCACCATGGCCTGATACACCACTTGATTTATCCGGCATCTCGGTTACCTGGCATGAACTGGCCATAGCTGCGGGAGCCCTGGGGATAATGGCTCTGGTGGAACTTGCGAAACGATATACCATGGCAGGCATTGCCGTACAGGGTGTAAGTGCCGACCCCGATGCGGCCGAATTATGCGGAATCCGTTCCACTTCAGCAATTTCCCTGTCATGGGTTGTCTCCGGAATTGCTGCGGGTTTTGCGGGAACAATCATAGGACCTGTAACAACGGTTGGACCGACCATGGCCGCCGCGTTGACACTGAAAGCATTTTCAGTCGCTGTTGTTGCCGGTTTCAACAGCGGGTTCGGACTCCTGATTGCCGGAATTCTGCTTGGCACCACGGAAAATCTCTCCGGGTTTGTTCTTGGAAGCGGATGGAGAGAAGCACCAGGCCTTGTTCTGCTTATTCTCGCACTGGTCTTTCGACCACAAGGCATTTTCGGAAAAAAAATCATTAAAAAAGTTTAAAAGTTACCTTCTTGTTTTTCACTATTGCATCAGGGCTGAAAGAAAAAACAGCCGAACGGATTATACGAATACTCCTGTTTACCGGACTTGCTCTCATTCCCTCCATCTGGCAGGGAAAATTTGCACTTGGCCTTTTAACCCTTATGGCTGTTTACGGCATACTGCTTATCGGCCTTGATGCAACCGTAGGCTACCTTGGACAGGTAAACCTGGCACAGGCAGCCCTGTTCGGGCTTGGCGCCTATGGAGCAGCCCTTGCTGTTCAGGCAGATGCGGCTTTTCCTGTTGCACTGCTTGCAGGAATTACAGCGGCCCTTCTTCCCGGTGTAGCCCTGGCGCTCCCGACACTGCGACTGGAAGGACCACAGTTCGCATTGTCCACACTCTCCTTTGCCACATTATCGGTTATTGTGCTCAACGAGGCAGAATCAATCACCAACGGTGCCCTCGGCCTCTCCATTA
>JAAXUM010000243.1 GCA_013336025.1 Chlorobiaceae bacterium | reverse complement strand
CCGATCTGGAAACATGTGCCTGTTTTGCGTGCGCGCTGGCATGATGAGTGATCGCGTCAGACCGAAGTTCAGTGGGCTGTGGGAAGTAGGCTGTAAGCAGTAGGCTGTAGGATGTGCAGGATAATCGGCAAAGCGCTTGCGGCTCGTCCTCCTCAATCCAAAATTCAAAATCAGGAATCCAAAATTTCATATCCCGTAACCCGTTCCCTGTTATTTCGACCTATCTTTCTCTCTCATCTCGACCAACGGGAGAGATCTCTCTTCTCTTCATTTTACCCTGCCCTGTACCGCGTCACCGCCAGTACTCCGAGATTCTCCGGTCGGGTAACGGTGTTATGCCTGGTCGGGATGCATGGCCTTCTGCTGGGGCAGGACTCTGTGTGCCTGCCCGTTTATTGCTTTTCCATCGTGTGTGGCGCGGTTTTATTTTCCTGCTACGTAGAGAATGGAGGTTTCAAAGGTCATGGGGAAATAGCTTACGGTCTGGAATCCTGCGTTTTTGAGGATTGCGCTGAATGCTTCGGTCTGCGGGAACTGCTCGACGGAGTGGGGAAGATAGTCGTAGGCAAAGGTTGATTTGCTGAACAGTGCCGCGATTTTCGGCAGGACTTTTTTGAAATAGATCAGATAGAACTTTTTCATGAGCGGATTTCTCGGGATCATCGGTTCAATGATGAACGTATAGCCGCCAGGTTTCAGTACCCTGTGAAATTCACTCATCCCCTGTTGCAGATTCTCGAAGTTTCTTACGCCGAATCCTGCACTCACGGCATCGAAACTTGCCGTATCGAAAGGCAGCTTTTCAGCATATCCTTCAAGAAAGGTGATTCCTGGATATTTTTTTCTGGCCAGTTCCAGCATTTCCGGAGAGAGGTCAAGGCCGGTTACCTTCGCATCCGGAAGCTTTGCCATGGATGCGGCAAGATCACCGGTGCCGGTCGCGACATCGAGAATTCGGGGCTGCGGGACGTTCCTGAGCAGTTTTTTCGCCTTTCCCGTTGCGGCTGCCCGCCAGTAATTATCTATCCCGAGACTGAGGAGATGGTTAAGAAAGTCGTAGGTTGGTGCAACCTCGTCAAACATCTCCCGAATTGATGAACGGGACTTTGTCTGGTTCAGGGATTTAGCGGTCTCTTTTGGGTGGCTCATCAGCATATCAGCTTTTTTTTCCGTAAACATCATCCGGATTGAACATCAGGGTGTCACAGATTTCCATATCAAGAGCTTTTGTTACTTTTCGGTAGAAACAGGAGTGATAGCCTACATGACATGCGCCGCCTTTTTGTGATACTTTCAAGAGTATGGTATCGCCGTCGCAGTCAATGAGAATGTCGTGCACATCCTGCATGTTTCCTGAAGATTCTCCCTTGAGCCAGAGTTTCTTGCGGCTGCGGCTCCAGTAGCAGGCTTTCTTTTTTTCGAGTGTCATCAGAAGGCTTTCATGGTTCATCCACGCCATCATCAGCACTTTGCCGGTTTCATGATCCTGGACAATTGCCGGAACCAGCCCCTTTTCATCGAATTTTACGGTGTCAAGAAAGCTCTTCTGCAGGTCTTCATTCTCGCTCATTGCCGGAGTTTGATTAAGTATTATTCTTGTGATAATCGCTATCGCTGGATTATCGGGAAATTTGTGTTTAAAGATTCATAAAATTATGGAAAAACCAAGGTCGGAATAGAGAAAAAGTTCAAAACTCTTAACTTATAAGACGTGAATTTTATAAAAAAATGAATCATGCAGACTTTACAGAAAGTTCTTCCCAAGTATACCATTGCTCTTGCCCTTGTTTTTTTTGTTACCGTAGCCTATCTCCTGACCCGTGGTAATACGGTGGACGTGGAGGCTGGCGAGATTGTTTATGCTGAACTGGTTCAGGCTATCTATGCTACCGGTTTTGTTGAGGCTGACGCTGTGGCTAATCTCAGCTCCGAACTTTCCGGAACGGTGAATTATGTCGGTGCTCTTGAGGGCCAGCGGGTCACCGCCGGTCAGACGATTATTTCGCTCGATAATGCTCAGCCAGGTCTTGCGGTTCGAGAGGCAAGGGCAGCTTTTCTTGAGCAGCAGGCGGTGAAACAGGAGAAAACGATGAAATACAGTCGTGCTCAGAACCTGTTCAGGGAAGGCGCCCTTGCGCGTCAGGAACTTGATGAAGCCAAAAGGATAAGTTCCCAGGCGGAAGAGTTGCTTGAGCAGAAGCGTCTGCAACTGAAAAGCAGGGAGGATGAGCTTGAAAAAGTAACGGTAAGGGCTCCGTTTGCGGGTGTACTTACTCTGCAGGGGGTGAAAAAAGGTGATTATGTTACTGCGAACATGCTTGTTGCGAGGGTTGTTGATACGTCAAAGTATCTGGTGAGCGTTGAGGTTGATGAGCTTGATGTTCCCCGGATTCGACCTGGCCAGGCCGCAGTCATTGTGCTTGATGCCCTGCCTGCCGAGCGATTTGATGCCGTTGTGTCAAGAATTGTACCCCAGACCGATACCATTACCAAAACTTCGAGGGTCTATCTCAAATTCATGAAGGCAGTTACCGGTATTCAGGCAGGCATGACCATAACGGCCAATATTGTATATCATGTTAAACCACACACACTTCTGGTTCGTAAAAGCTCTGTTTTTGATGATAATCACAAGAGTTATGTCTGGGAAATCGAGAAAGGAAAACTGAAAAAGCAGTTGATTGCAACCGGAGCAAGCGATTTGACCTTTGTTGAAGTTCTCAGTGGTCTTCAAAAAGGAGATAAGGTTGCACTGCTTCCTGAGGAGCGTTTTCGAGAAGGGATGGATGCAAACGTTCTTGTCGCCAAAGCCGGGAAGAAGGAGTGAAAAAGTTAGTGAATTGAGGAGTATCAGGCAGATCGATCTTTTTTTTGAGTTTCATGAGCAGGAAAAAAACAATAGCAGTTATACTTGTTGCACATGGAGAAGCGGAAACCCCCGGTTTTCTTGAGAATTACATGGTCAGTCGACATACTCTTGAACATGCGGCAAGGGTTATGCCTATTGCGAAACCGTTGCAAACCTTTATTTCGCTGAGCTCATCCCTGAAAAAAAAGTTGCGTCCAGGAAATTCTGCCAAAGGGTCTCCCCAGAACGGAATCACCCGAGAGCAGGCTGAGGTATTGCGCCACCATCTTTCCCTGTTGTCGGATGAAACGGATTTCGCTTTTAAGGTTATTGCGGCTTTTTCGGCCTCACCGCCCTTTATGGAGAACATTATTGAAGAAACCAGGGCATTTGACGGGCAGATTCTCGTTAACATGTCACCTATGGACAACAGTCTGACCTGCGGATTGCTTTGCGGTTATATTGCCGACACATATACCGGACCCGAGTTGACGAAGGTGAAGGTGATCAGCGGATTCTGGCGCGACAAGAACCTTTATGCTCTTTTTCTGACCCATCTTTTTGAACAGATCGCCATGCGACCGACTGTGGAGCATGATAACAATGTTCTGCTCCTTCTTTTTCACGGAACGCTTGTTGCTGATGCAAAGGGGCGGCCTCCCGCATTTCGTACCGGTCATGAAGAGGTTGCTGTATTTGCCGAGAACATACGAT
>JAAXUM010000242.1 GCA_013336025.1 Chlorobiaceae bacterium | reverse complement strand
CCGCCGGGCAGGCGGCGCCGGCGAGCCTCGAGATTCCCGACGAGGGCCTGGACTTCGAGGCGCTCGAGAAGGAATTGCTGCGCAAGGCGCTGGCGAAGGCCGGCGGGGTCGCGACGAAGGCCGCGAAGCTGCTGGGGATGAGCTACAAGACGTTCCTCTACCGTCTGGAGAAGTTCCACCTCGACAAACCGTCGTGAGGGGTCAGCCGCTCCAGCCCGCCGCGCGTGAAAACCCCGTGCGTGCACACCACCAAAATATCCTTGATACCCCGCTCCACCAGCAGTTTGCTGATCTCTACCGGTGTTGCATACATGTTCTCATTCTGTCTCTTTTTCTGTCTGGTTCTTTATCTGATCATGCCATTTCTTCTTGAAAGCTTTCATATAGAACCTGCCCGGCAGGATCTTGCCTCAACAATATTTCTTGGTACTGCGGCGGTATTCAGTCTTGAGCTTACGCTTGGAGGATTCAGGTTTGTCATTAACGGTATGCATGAGTTTTCAAAGGAGAAAATTGTTTCAACTGTTGCCGGACTCATTGAGATAGCGGCTATCCTTCTGTTTCTCTATCTTGGAGCGGGAGTTAAAGGTCTGTTGTACGCATTTGCCTTAAGGCTGGTTCTTGAAACGGCGGGTTGCTGGATAATTGCCCGTACGTTGCTTCCTTCACTCTCTCTTTCCTGGAGATTGATCAGTAGAGAACATATCAGGCTTTTTCTGGGTTTTGGCGGTAAAGTCCAGGTGCTTGGCATTCTTGGTATTTTTCTCACGGCAATTGACCGGTTGTTCATTACGGCAATTGCCGGTCTTGCAGCAGGCGGCATGTTCGAAATAGGGCGAAAGCTTCCATCAACGGCAGGTGGAATCTCTTCATCTGCATTTGGCCCGTTTTTATCGACAGCATCCCATATCGAAGGGCAGTGGGCAGGTGAAAAACCGAATGCTTTTCCGGACAGGCTGAAAACCTATGCTCTTATTATTGCAGCAACGCTCTCCCTCTCCATTGTTCCGCTCTTTTTTCTTCTGCCTGTACAGAGATGGTTGCCGGATGCCGGTCCGCTGTTTTCGCTGTTTGCCGGGAGTTTAACCGTTTTCCTCTTTTATCTGCTCAAGTGCAGATTGAAAACCGAGAATTTTCTTGACAGCTGTGAATTAAGGCGCCTTTATCTCAATGGCATTCGATTTACCAACATTGTCAATTCGACCCTGTTTGTTTTTCTTGTTGCCATGGCTCATCCGCTGATGAATGCATGGGTTGGCAAGGAGTATGCATCTGCTGCCGATGTCATGATATTTTTATCAATAGCCTACTCGATTCAACTGTGTACAGGTCCGATCACCATGATATTCAGGGGAATCGACCGTAACGGAAGGGAGCTTGAGTATATGCTGGTTCAGGTTATTCTGATGGTTATCTGGATTCCTGCCGGGACGACGGCATGGGGATTGGTCGGATCAGCCGCAGCCATTGCCTGCAGTTCGATAGTCAGCACGCTGTTTCTTTTATGGCGGAGCAATAACACGTTCAGGATTCGATTCAGGGAATTCATAACCGGTACGTTTTTTCCCGCGCTGGTTCCTCTCCTGCCGGCAGTTGCTGTTTTTACCGTTTCGCAGATCTGGTCTGCAGAAGGGAGGATTATGGCCGGGGTGCAGGTTCTGGTTTGCGGTGTCGGATATCTGCTGATCTCTGTAACATTGTTCTGGAAAATTGTTCTTGACAGCGACGAGAAATCAAAAGCACTTGAAATGATACCATTTAAACGGAAACGGAATTCTCTATGCTGAAAGATAATGCATTGAGAGAAGCCCTTCCTTTCGGAAAGCCATCCAAGTCTCTCAATATTCCGGGATTTCTCAAACGATACGGGCTGCTGATTCTTGTGATCGGATCGTTTCTTTTTACCCTGACGGTACCGATAGTGCTGCTTATCAGCAAGCCGAACTACGAGGTTCATGCCCTCATGAGAATAGATCCGGTTATTCCTTCACTGATAACGAAATCAGAAGATCCTTCAATTATCAACTACTATCAGGATTATGCCAATACACAGGCTCGCAGGATGATGGATTTTGAAATTCTGAAAAAAACTGTCGAAAAACTCTCTCCTGACGAAAAGGCTTCAATTCTGCCGGCAACGCTTCCTGCCGATAAATGCGCTCAGATTCTCGGTTTTATTATCAAGGTCAATACGGTTCCCGGAACACATCTGATCGATATTGTTGCCTCAAGCCCCAACAAAGAGGGTCTGGCGCCACTGCTCAATAATTTCATGGAGGTCTTTCTTGACAAAGTGAGAAAAGGCAATGAGATGCAGGATAGTGAACGCCTGGTCTATCTCAGGAATGAAAAGCAGTCATTAAGTACCGAGATAGCGGCTATTGAAGCGAAACTGAACATCCTGACCAAAGAAATATCCACAGCGGATTATGCCGAGACCTACAATGTTGCAAGCAAGAAAGCGGAGGAGCTGCAACGGCTGTATGTCAATGCTTTTGTTGATCGTCTTGTAACGGAAAACCAGCTTCTCGAAGTCGAAAAATCCGGCAGGGAGCTGCAATCCCTTTCTCTCGATCCAATGGTCGAGGAGATGGTTATGGGTGATCAATCTCTTGATTTTACCAGTTCATGGACCTACCAGCAGCAGCAGCAGTTGAGAAGTACGACAGATGGTTTGACGCCAAACAATCCCGACCGTATTTATGTAGAGCAGCGCATGAAAGCTATGCAGAATTATGAGAAGACGCTGCAGAATGAGGTTCGTAAAACCGCGAAATCAATTGTTTACGGAAAGCGGGACTATGATCTTCGCAAAGAGTTGATTCAGGCAAAAAACAAGTCAGAAAAAACAAGAAAAACAGAAGCGGATATTAAAAAAGAACTTGATCTCAGCAAGGAGGAATCGGTTCGTATTTCGCTGGGGCTTCATCTTGGAGAGTCACTGACCTCGGTACTCAAACACAAGAGGGATCTGCTGGATCGTATTGATACCCGAATCAATGAACTTGAAGTTGAGGGTAAAGCTCCTTTACGTATGGCTATTGAGTCACTTGCACGGGAGCCGGATCAACCGAAAGGCTCAAATACGCAAAAACTTCTTATGATGTTTTTTGCCGCTTCATTTGGAAGTGTGATGTTTCTTTTTCTGGGTTTTGAATTTTTTGATAACCGTATTCGCAGACCAGAGGATATCAAGCAGGCGCTTGGTTACCCTCCGGTCAAGCCAATTGTGAAGGCTTCAGATCTTATTCCTTTTCATCAACTGGTGACGCGAGCGCCTCTTGAACCTGCTGCACAGGCTATCAGCAGTCTCGCGTTGGGATTCAGTCGGGAAAAAAAGAATAACAATGCTCAAATTATCCTGTTTACAGGTGTCGACAGAGGGGTTGGCACTACCTCGCTTGCTTTAAATTGCGCCTGTGCACTTGTCCGCATTGCTCCGAAAGTTCTTTTGATCGAAGGTAACTTTCTGACACCTTCGCTCAGTGTTCTGACCGGGTTGTCATCATCGCCGAAAGGACTTGATGATTTTCTCCGGGGCAGCGGGCCCATGAGTGATTATATCGTCAGCAGCCCTGAAC
>JAAXUM010000241.1 GCA_013336025.1 Chlorobiaceae bacterium | reverse complement strand
ATGTAGAGAGGCTTCGCAAGATCGAGGAGTCACTACATCCGTGGCTGGCAGAAGATCATTTCCGTACTTGTCAAATACGTTACGATATTCACAGAGAAGTCTCTGCAAATCAGCAATATCTTCCTCAAGGGTTGCGAAATTGATTCTGATAAAGTTTATGGGATTGTTCAGTTCATGAGCTATACCTGCTGCCAACTGACCGATGGAGGCGAGTTTTTCCTGCAGAATCATCTGTTTGTGAGTAATCTCCAGCTCTCTTGTGCGTTCCTGCACCCTGAGTTCAAGAGTCTGGTTGAGCTGCATGAGTTTTTCTTCGGTCTGCTTTCGATTGGTTATATCAAGCACAATAGCCCGAATACCAACAGGAACTTTATTAAGAATAATCCGTGCCGTATAGACAAGAATAGGAAATGTAGTCCCGTCTTTTCTCAGGCCGGTATACTCATGATTCTCAAACGGAATATTTTTCAGCCGGCGTTCTATATTAAGTACAACTCTTTCTCTGTCTTCAGGTAAAAAGAGCATGACCCCCTGAATGCCGTTTTCAAGATCCTCTTTTGTATACCCGAATGCTTCAAGACCAAAGCAATTACTGTAGGTAATCAGGCCTTCGGTATCGGTTTCAAGTAGAGGCAGAGGGAGAAGGTCGGCAAGTTCCTGAAAGCGAAGTTCACTTTGCCGAAGAGCTTCCTGTTCCTTTTTACGCAGAGAGATGTCCTGTTTGATGCTTAAAAAGTGAGAAATAGTTCCAGGTGGATCAAAAACAGGTATGATGATTGAGTTCTCCCAGTAGAGTTCTCCGTTTTTTTTTCTGTTGTGAAATTCACCCTGCCAGTTTTTTCCGGAACTGATGGTATTCCAGAGGTCCTTGTAGAAATCTTCAGAATGTTCTCCTGACTGTAATAACCGGGGTGTTTTACCGATCACTTCATGGAATGCATAACCGGTCGTTTTACAGAAAGCATGATTTACATACTCAAAATGACCATTTTTGTCGGTAATCGTTACTGTTATGGGACTGTGGGTAATCACCACAGAAAAAAGCTTATCTTTTTTTCGATATTCCGATTCGGACAGTGCTTTTTTGATGGTGATATCAAGCCTGACGGAATTGACCGGTTTTATCAGGTATTCACATGCTCCCATCTTAAAAAAAAACGCTTCCTGCTCAGACGACATCGAGCCGGAAATCATGATGACAGGAATATCAGGATAATTTTCCCTTATCGAGGAGAACAGTTCGATACCATTATCATCCTGAATATCGGCATCCAGAAAAAGAAGGTCGATTTTACTTTTACCAAGGAGATCCTTACAATCATCCGAGTTCACTGCGGTTATCACCTTGTAGCCCTTCTCACAGATGCTCTCTGTTATTGATGTCAGACTGATTTCACAGTTATCAGCAACAAGGATGGTTGGTTTCTCGCCCGTTCGATTCATAATATACTGAAGGCTATAAAGTTGTTATCAGATCATCATGCATTGCCGATTACTACGGGATAAAACAACCCCTCATCACAGCACAACAACGTCATATGAATAAATATATAAATCGTTACGCATATGGCAACGAGCTATCGATACCATAAATGAACCGCTTTAATCTTGCCGGGTGTCAATGTACGGGGGAATTGTTGGCGGGAAACATTCCGGTTCTGTTGATTGGTGAACTTCAACATAAGGGAACATCTATTGTTCACTTTACTATGACGGGACTCGAAAGCCTTTTACGGAATTGCAGTAACAACACTCCTTGATCGAAGTTAATCCCGACTCTTTCGCAAGAGCAATCAATGCTGTATTACAGGCGGTATCGACTGTAAATGGATACTCTTATGAGTGGTATGAAGAATTAATTCTCTTTATTGTCGAGAATGGTTTGAGCGAGAGAGGAACCGAATCCCGATTTATCGGAACCAGCGAAGCAATGAGATCGCGGAACATATAAAAATGTGCTGCCCTTCAGTAATATGCCTGATGTTCTGCTATAAGTGCTGAAACGATCTTTGAGTATCGAATAAAGGCGTCCCTGCCCTGAGGCGTAATTCTGTAAATGGTCTGTGGTTTGCGTGACTGAAATTCCTTGTCACAACTGATATATCGTGCCGCCTCGAGCATTCGCATATGAATGCTCAGATTTCCATCTGTTGCCTTTATACGATTCCTTATTTCAACAAAAAATGCCTGATTGACAACAAACAGATAGGAAAGAGCAGCAAAACGTATTCTGGAGTGAATAACCTTGTCAAGCAGGGTATGACTGAAATCATCACTTGCACTCTTATTCTTTTTCTGCATGCGTTTTTCTGAAATAACAACCCTGCACTCCTCGCCACCGCCACTCAATACCGCATCGATATGAACGCATCGGTTCTTGATTGAACAAATAAATCCATCATCTGAAGAGGACATCGGAGTTTCAGATGCATCATCGCTTAAAAGCATAACATCACAGGAGTGGTGCCCGTTATGGGTGAACACCCGATCAATAAGTTCATTAAAAACCGGGATATCTGTGTCTGACAACAAACTTCCGAATCGGATACCCTTCAACATTGTCCGATCCCGACCAAGCAGTTTAGCTGCCATAAGGTTAACATCAACTATTGTTCCGTTTGGGGAAAGCGACAAATAGCTATGGGGAGAATAATCATAATGCTCGGTATACCGCTGAAGACCTTTTTCCAACTCTTCTCTGTATTGTAACAGTTCCTCCTGCTGTATCTCAAGTTCAATCTGGTGAACATCAAGCTCATGAATAATGCGATGAATTTCAACTTGTGAAGCAGAGTATTCTGGTAATTTCTGCTGCACTGACTGAAGTTTTTCTTCCGCTCGACGTCGCAAGGCGGCAAAACCAGACTGATAGGCACTACTTTTCTTCATAATGATGGATTCTTGCTTGCACAGATAACACGCACTAAATACTTCCCTCTACTCATTAACGCCAAAATTCCTGCAACACCAATTATTGTGTTCTCGATTCGCCTCCTTCGTTGTCAGGTGCTCGACATCACCTTATCATGTCCTTGCTGAACAATTGTCCGTTATTGTTTTCCCTGATCTGCCAAAAACACACCGCTCCAGTTATCTCAGTAGCATAACGATAAAATCTATACAAAAGTTTATGCCTGATTTGAAACTTGCTGTGATACTTAAATGAGTGCCAAGTCCAGATAAACTTTTTAAAGTAACTAAAAATATTTTTATAACGGGTATGTTGTAAGGTGTATTTGTCTACATCAACCCAACCTTTATCGCTGGCCAAAGGGCTTTGTGCAATAAAATCGGGGGCACTTTGTGGGGGAGTAATGTGCAGCATATCAAAATGCTTGGTAATTTCCTTAGTAACTTCATTATTATCGGTTACTTTAAATGTAGCTGTTTTATTTTTTCCATCAACAGCAATAAGATCGTGCCGGTAATGCATTTCCACGCCATATTTATCAACTATTTTTTCTGTTGTATGATTTGAAGCGAAATAATTTACACAATTTTTACTAATTGCATTATATTCCTTCTCGTTCTCAATAAGGATTTTTAATTTTTCTTTGAATTCTTGTGAGGATTGGCAATAA
>JAAXUM010000240.1 GCA_013336025.1 Chlorobiaceae bacterium | reverse complement strand
GTCCGGTCTGCGGCAACACCGTCGAGAACACCATACCGGACATCTGTCCCATCTGCAACGTTCCGGGAAGCAAGTTCATTGAAATCAGCTGATCAGAACCTCGTACAACACCACGGATCACAGATGGTGACGGCAAAAAATCGTCACCAACCTGCCGTGCAGGCCGCAAACGAATCGGAATAACAGAATCCCCGAACCGGGATCCGGCTTCCCTCTTTTGATTGCAAACGGCACATAAGTGGATTTGCATCTTCAGAAGATTCTGCGATCTGAAGACGTTTTCCTCAATAGCACCGGCAGCTTTGCCTGAAGGATGTTCTCCGCCTGCAATAATCAATCTTTTACGCTCTTGCACTGCGTCACGGTTCCCCCTCTGCTCCACTTCCAGTTCCTGATTTCCGGCATATCCTCTCCATATTTCCGGATGTATTCCTTATGAGCTATCAACTTGTCGCGAACATGCTGTTTTACGTAAGCCGCCTGCTGCCTGATACGGGGAACCCGCTCTACAACGTCGGCGACAAGATGAAACCGGTCAAGATCGTTCATCACCACCATATCAAACGGCGTGGTGGTTGTACCCTCCTCCTTGTATCCTCTGACATGCAGATTTTTATGATTGGTACGCCGGTAGGTCAGACGATGTATCAACCAGGGATAACCGTGATAAGCAAAAATAATCGGCTTGTCGGTGGTAAAAATATCATCGAAATCCCGATCTTTCAGCCCGTGAGGATGCTCTTCACTTGGTTGAAGGGTCATCAGATCAACGACATTGACCACACGAATCTTGAGATCAGGTATTTTTTCCCTTAAAATATCGACAGCGGCAAGCGTTTCAAGCGTTGGAACATCCCCTGCGCAAGCCATCACCACATCCGGCTCTCCATCTTCGGAGTCGTTTGACGCCCACTCCCATATACCAATACCACTGGTGCAATGCCTTACAGCGGCATCCATATCGAGCCACTGCCATACTGGCTGTTTACCGGCAACAATCACATTGATATAGTTGCGCGAACGCAGACAGTGGTCCGTAACCGAAAGCAGCGTATTGGCATCAGGCGGAAGATAGACTCTGATAACATCAGCTTTCTTGTTCACCACATGATCGATAAAACCAGGATCCTGATGGGAAAAACCGTTATTGTCCTGCTGCCACACATGCGATGTCAACAGATAGTTCAGCGAGGCGATGGGGCGACGCCAGGGAATTTCATCATTGGTTATCTTCAGCCACTTTGCATGCTGATTGAACATCGAATCGATGATATGGATAAAGGCCTCATAGCAGGAAAAAAAACCATGCCGTCCCGTCAGCAGGTACCCTTCAAGCCAGCCCTGGCAGGTATGCTCCGAAAGGATCTCCATAACCCTTCCGTTCCGGGAAAGACTTTCGTCATATGGCATAACGCTTTCCATCCAGGTACGGTCGGTAACTTCAAAAAGTGATCCAAGCCTGTTGGATGCGGTTTCATCAGGCCCGAATACCCTGAAATTGGAATCATGCTCGTTCTGTTTCATAACATCCCTCAAAAAAGCCCCCATAACCCTTGTCGCCTCAGCCTTGACCGAGCCCGGATAAGAGACCGATACCGCGTATTCACGGTAATCAGGTATGTGCAGTGACTTCAGCAGCAATCCTCCGTTGGCATGAGGATTATCACCCATCCGCCTCTGCCCTTTGGGTGCAAGTTCTCTCAGCTCAGGCTTCAACGCTCCTTGAGCAGTAAACAGCTCTTCGGAGCGGTAGCTCTTCATCCACTCTTCAAGCAGCCCAAGGTGGGAAGGATTTTCCCGAACCGCTGAAAAAGGCACCTGATGGGAACGCCAGAAATCTTCGGTTTTTTTACCGTCAACCTCTTTCGGACCGGTCCACCCTTTTGGAGAGCGCAGCACAATCATGGGCCACCCTGGCCTTTTCGACACGCCATCCTCACGCGCTTTGCGCTGAATATCGGCAATCTCGTCAAAACAGCTGTCAAGTGCGGCAGCCATCTGCTGATGCATGGTTGCAGGATCGGAACCTTCAACAAAAAAAGGCTTGTACCCGTACCCTCTCATCAAGCTCTCCAGCTCATCGTGCGGCAGACGGGCAAAAAAAGCCGGGCTGGCAATTTTATACCCGTTCAGATGCAGAATCGGAAGAACAGCTCCGTCATAAGCCGGATTGAGAAATTTGTTTGAATGCCATGAGGTGGCGAGAGGGCCGGTTTCAGCTTCACCATCACCCACCACACATGCCGCAAGCAGATCAGGATTATCAAAAACAGCCCCGAAAGCATGGGAAAGCGCATAACCGAGCTCTCCCCCTTCATGAATGGAACCGGGAGTTTCAGGTGCAACATGGCTCGGAATACCCCCCGGAAAAGAGAACTGCCGAAACAACTTTTTCATGCCGGCGACATCTTCCGAAATATCGGGGTAATACTCGCTGTACGTTCCTTCAAGCCAGACATTGGCAACCAGCGCAGGACCACCATGCCCGGGTCCGGCAAGATAGATCATATTCAGGTCACGCTGCCGGATAGCCCGATTGAGATGCACGTAAATAAAATTCAGCCCCGGAGTTGTTCCCCAGTGCCCCAGAAGACGCGGCTTTACATGTTCAGGCTTCAGCGGCTCCCTGAGAAGAGGATTGTCCATCAGGTAGATCTGCCCGACGGAGAGATAGTTCGCCGCACGCCAGTAAGCATCAATACGCTGGAGCTCATCATCCGAAAGCGGGCCTTCAGAAGTAAGTGGATAGTGATCCATACATTCAGGGTTTTAAATGAAAGAAGAGACTGCAATCTGCATTACGGACGGTAAACGGTTCCGGCAAGAACACCCATGGTTTGCCGGACAATCATCAGCTCTTCGTTTGTTGCAATAACCCTGACAGTAACCGCGCTGCCATCAGGCGAAATAACCGGTGACGAAACATTGTTACGGGACGCATCAACTGCAATACCCAGAAAACCAAGTCCTTCGCAGATACGTCTGCGAATTTCAGCGGCATGTTCACCGATACCTCCTGAAAAAACAAGGGTATCAATGCCACCCATCGCCGCTGCATAAGAACCCAGACACATTTTCGCCCTGTAACAGAACATATCAACCGCTTCGCGCGCTTTAAGGTTCTGCTGCTCCACCGAAAGCAGCATCTGCATCTCATCACTGATCCCTGAAATACCCAGCAACCCCGATTGACGGTTGACCATCTCCTTGATCTGTGCGGCACTCATTTTGTCCTGCTGCAGCAGAAAGAGAATGACCCCAGGGTCGAGATCCCCCGTTCGGGTACTCATCACAAGCCCGCCAGCCGGAGAAAATCCCATGGTGGTATCGATGGATTTCCCATTTTCGATGGCGGCCATGGAGGAGCCATTGCCCAGGTGCGCCTGTAGGCGAACACGGGGAAGTGTAAAGTACTCAAGGTTGTGGTCGCCCCGGCTGTCGGGCGCGCCCTCAACCCGATAGACCTCGACGGGCAAATCGAAGGTGCGGTTGTCATTGAATTGGGATCCGTCCTGAGGGAAGAACATATCCCCGGACAAACGCTGAGCTTCAAAACCTACAGCATACCCAGGGCAAAAGATG
>JAAXUM010000239.1 GCA_013336025.1 Chlorobiaceae bacterium | reverse complement strand
CCCGAATGGGCCCCGGATAGCTACGTGCATACCGGGTTCGGTTCTGAAGAGTGCTGAGGTGACATGCCCGGCTTTGCGGATACAGAGTTCGATGAACTCATGATTGCTGTAGGAACTCGATATGGAGATCGGCACGTCGCCGTATCCCGGAAGTTCGAGCATGATGAACTGGCCTGGTTTGAACCGGAAAATTCTTCGTTCCTGCGGATCGACGATGCGGAGCTGAAAGAGTTTTTCCTGTTCCGTCAGGCTGACAATGTTGGTGATGCGGCACTTGTACCCCATATCGGTTTTCATAAGCTCCGATTTCCTGTTGAACTCAGGCACCGACGATGCGAACGCTTCCCGGTTCAGGTTTTGCCCGGGGATTCTGAAACGCATATCATGCATGATTCTTTCTCCGTTCTGAGGTCGTTGATCACATCTTTCGGGTTGATGCCTGCAAGGCAGGCACGGCCGCACCGGTTACAGCCCACGCAGATCTGCTGGTTGGCATTTTCTGCAAATCCTCTGTGCTGGTGGTAGTATCGGTATTTCAGCCGATCACCGTTTTTCGGGCGGAAGTTGTGCCCGCCGGCCACAACCGCGAAATCCACGAGATTGCAGGAGTAAAGTTTCCTGTTTCTCGATGCTCCTTTCAGATCGATATCGAAGCGCTCCTCGACCGAATAGCAATAGCAGGAAGGGCAGACCATCGCGCAGGTGCCGCAGTTCAGGCATTTTGTTCCCCATTTTTCCCAGACAGGTGAGTCGAACTCAATGTCGAGAATGCTCGGCAGGCTTGTGACGTCAATTTCGGTTTTGAAACTGTTACTGATCAGCTTGCGCCGTTCGGTCAGGAGGCAGTTGTCTTCACAGGATGGATCTTCGGTCTGAAACTCCTGAAGGTAGGTAAACGCTTTCGATGAATTGATCGAAAGGTAGTATTTCTCTCCGATGTCAGAGCAGAAGAGGTTGAAGCCGGTCGAAACCGTATGGTGGGCAAGCGATTTGCAGAAACAGTCTGGAAGCGGGAGATGGTCCATGCCGATCACAAAGGTGTTTTTGCGTTTTGCCAGATAGTAGGGTGACGGGTAGTGGCCGTTGAGCAGTACATCGTCGAGGATGTTCAGTGCGCTGATGTCGCAGGGTCTGAGGCCGATCAACACAACAGGATCGGCCTGGTAGTCGATATGCTGCTCCCAGTCGGTCTTGTTAAAACAAAAACGGGAAAGCTCTTCAGAAAAAGGCAGGAAAAAGTGCTTGGCGGAAGAGGTTGTGATAGTGTAGTCGAACGCTACCTCATCAGCCGATGCTACCGGTTTGAACTGGTAAACGGGGTTGCCCCTGCTGTCAGTGTCGACCTGGCGTGGTCCGAATGATCTGTTATTCTGGACAAGGGAATCGATAAACCTTCTGAACTCCGTTTTGGAGATGACTTTGTAGATCATCGCTCAGACTCCTTTGCTGATACGTTCCGAAGAGTTGTTTACAAGACCATGTTACTCTTCATCAAAGGTACGCAAAACTTCCGGCTTCATCTTCTTTTTTCAAGCACGTACACCTTGTCGTTTTTTCTCACCTTTGCGCATTTGATGGTGACGCTGTCGCCCTTGAATGCCTCACTGGAAGGAAGATCGTTGGCATAAAAGCTTTCGGCATGGAGGGTTGTAACACCTGTTTTCGGACCGAGAACCGAGAGCTTTTCACCTTGATTGAGGCCTCTGGCAAAAATGAGAATTTCCGCCACCCCTGCCTTTGGATAATATTTTTTAACCTCTCCGATGTAGATTTTTTTCTCGGAGGCCATTGATCCATACTCTCTGGTCCATGCATCGAAGGGTTTTCCGAAATAAAATCCTTCCGAAAATCCCCGGTTATAAACCTGGGCGAGTTCCTCTTTAAGCTGTTTCGATAAGGCGTTGTACTCTGTTCTGAATTCCGGACTGTTTCGGTTGCCGGTGCAGAAGTCAATCGCCCGTCGGTAAGCTGTTGTCGCAGTATGAACATATTCCGGACTGCGGCTTCGTCCTTCGATTTTGAATGCGCTGATTCCCGCATCCATGAGAACGTCAAGAAATTCCACGGCGCACATGTCTTTCGGACTCATGACATAATCGGTACCAAGCTCAAGTTCCTGGTTCTCTTCAGGATCGGTGATGATATACTGCCTTCGGCAGGGCTGAACACACTGTCCACGATTGGCTGAGCGCCCGAAAAGCTCCTGTGACATGAAGCATCGTCCGGAAACAGCGACGCACATCGCTCCGTGTACAAAGCACTCGATCTGCACATCGAGCCCGTCGGCTTTTAATTTCGAGGTAATATGGCGCACCTGTTCAATGGTAAGCTCACGGGCCAGCACGATCATTTTTGCACCAAGTCCGGCATAGAATTTTACCGCACTGTAGTTGCTGATCGAAGCCTGTGTTGACATATGAAAGGGTATCCCTGCAAGACGGCATGCGTCAACGACAGCCATGTCCGAGCAGATAACGGCATCGATGCCGGCGGTTTTGGCGACGGAGAGCGCTTGAGTCATTTTTTTCAGTTCATTGTCATAGACAATCGTGTTCAGCGCCAGATACGCTTTGGCGTTGAACTCTCTGCAGAGCGTCATGATGGCGGGAAAATCAGCCGGAGTGAAGTTATTGCTTCCGGCCCTCATGTTATAGCCCTCAGCTCCGAAATAGACGGCATCAGCTCCGGCTTGCAGTGCCGTGCGGAGTGATGTCCAGTCGCCGGCAGGAGCTATGAGTTCAATATTTTTTTCGTTTGTCACAGACACGGAAAGGTTCATGTTACGAGTGCTCTTCAACAATAACAATCTATCAGAAATTCCGAATACCGAAGAGACTCTTTTTACGTCGGTATCAGTGGTGAGAACCCTGAGCTTTCGATGAGACCTCCGTATTGCAAAACTCTCTGCCATATTTGAACAATAAGCATTAAATTTGGCGAAACGGGAGTGGGGTAAACGGGGAGCAAATGATCGAAAATCCCTGAAATTCTGCTATTCTCTCTCAAAGGGCAATATCATTTGCCCGACTTGCTGAACGATATAACCGTAACGGTATGAATGAACGGGTGATGGTGAAAATGTTTCTTGCCCTCTCGATACTCCTCTTTATTGCGGAGCTGGTTGTGGGGGTGTTTTATCAGGCCGATCTGCGGCTGATGGTTCTGTTTTTTCTGCTTGCCCTGTCGTTTTCAGGTATTCTTGTTTCCCTGAAGATGCTTCTCGGAGAAAAGCAGGAGGTTGAATCGGTTTCCATGCGTCGGAGAAGGGCTTTGGATGATGAGGTCATGAAGGATGTTCTCGACGGGTATGAAGTGGATGAAGAGTTTTTGGGGAATGTTTCACGAAAGGGAAAAAAGAGAGGGGGTTCAGGAGCGGTTCAGGAACAAAACGTATCTGCGGGGGAGGGTGGCGCGAAAGAAGAATCTTCTCTTGAAGATGCAATAAGGGCACATTCGGTTATGTTCGGTGGACTTGAAAAGTTGCTTGATGCCTTAACAGCGGTTGACGAGCACTCTTTCGGAAAAATGATGGAAAAAGCCGGAATTCATGGGGTGGCAAGAGATGAGGTTATCGTTCAGATACAGACC
>JAAXUM010000238.1 GCA_013336025.1 Chlorobiaceae bacterium | reverse complement strand
AAAACTGTCATGGCCAGCAGCCCTGACAGTTTTTAAACTTTTTTCCGCTGCCGCAGGGGCAAAGGTCGTTGCGACCAGGCTTTACCTCCGCTTTTACCGGCTGTTGCGCAGCAGGTACGGCGGGTTCATCCGATTCATGGGATAAAATGCTTCCGGCTTCTTCATGTTGAGCGACAAGCTTTTCAGTGCGTAAAGCCTCTTTTTTCTGGCGCATCTCAATTTCATGCGCCTCTTCGGAAGTTACCGGGAAAAGCTTGAAGGCGAGCGAAAGAGTTTCAAGTTCAATTTCACGCAATAGTTCAACAAAAAGCCTGAAGGCCTCCTGCTTGTACTCAAGAAGCGGATCTTTCTGGCCATAAGCCCGAAGATTGATGCCCTCCCTGAGGGAATCGATTTCACGAAGATGTTCGCGCCATTTCTTGTCGATAACGCTCAGTACCGCATATTTTTCGATCTGTCGCATGATATCCTCCGGCACCTCACGCTCTTTTCGCAGATAGAAATCATGTGCAGCGTCATAGAGTTTATCGGCAATTCCTCCTGCATTTTCTTCACTGAGATCAGCTTTCTCAGGCCGAAACTCTACCGACAGTTCACGAAGCACCTGCTCTTCGAGAGCAATACCATCAGGATCTTTCTGATGTTTTTTAACCACAACGTCACAATAATCATGAAGCAGATCGAAAATATCGCTTCGCAGCCGATCTTTCTGCAAACCGTTTCTCCGACGGGTGTAAATAACATCGCGTTGCTGGTTCAGGACATCATCGTATTCGAGCAAGCGCTTTCGTATGGAAAAGTTCTGCTCTTCAACTTTTTTCTGTGCACGCTCAATAGACTTGGTGATCATTGAGTGTTCAATAACATCGCCCTCTTCATGACCAAGCTTGTCCATAACAGAAATAACACGCTCAGATCCAAAAAGGCGCATAAGTTCATCCTCAAGCGAAACAAAAAAGACCGACTCACCGGGATCACCCTGACGACCGGCTCGTCCACGAAGCTGACGATCAATACGACGCGACTCATGTCGCTCAGAACCGAGAATATAGAGCCCCCCGAGTTCACGCACACCCTGTCCGAGCTTGATATCAGTGCCTCGCCCTGCCATGTTGGTGGCAATGGTCACCGCAGAACGCTGTCCGGCTTCAGCTACAACTTCAGCCTCCCGGTCATTCTGTTTTGCATTCAGAACATTATGGGCAATCCGTTTAGCCCGGAGCATTCTTGAGAGGGTTTCCGATACCTCAACACTTGCTGTTCCAACAAGCACCGGTTGCCCTTTTTTCTGCAGCTCCTCAACTTTCAGAACAACGGCATTATACTTTTCCCGACGGGTTTTGTATACCAGGTCATCCATATCTTTTCGAACAACAGGCTTGTTTGTCGGAATCACGACAACATCAAGCTTGTAGATCTCGTAAAATTCCGAAGCCTCAGTTTCTGCAGTACCGGTCATACCGGCAAGTTTCCGGTACAGGCGGAAAAAATTCTGGATGGTGATTGTCGCCATAGTTTGCGTTTCACCTTCAATCCGAACATTCTCCTTCGCTTCGATAGCCTGATGCAGTCCGTCACTGTAACGACGTCCGGAAAGAATCCTGCCGGTAAATTCATCGACAATCATCACCTTGCCGTCCTGAACAACATACTCGTCGTCACGCTCAAAGAGTGAGTAAGCTTTAAGAAGCTGGCTGATATTATGCAGCCGTTCAGAGCGATCGGCAAACAAACGATAAACCGCATCTTTCTGTTTGATTTTTTCAGCAGTAGAAAGAGATGAAGATCCTTCAATAGCGGCAATTTCAGTACCAACATCAGGAAGCAGAAATAAATCCGTGTCCTGATGACTCAGTTTGCTTAAAAACTCCCGTCCTTTATCGGTCAAATCTATGGTGCCGGCTTTTTCATCAACCGCAAAATACAGTTCATCATCAACCTCATGCATCTGGCTCGCATTGTCTTTGAGATACTCGTTTTCTGTACTCTGCACCAGTTTTGCAATACCCTGTTGAGAGAGCATCTTGATATAGCGGCTGTTTTTCGGCTGTCCGCGTTTTACCCTGAGCAAAGCAAGTCCGGCCTGAAAATCGTTCTGTTTTACCTTCAGAAGCTTTTCGGCCTCTACAAGGCAGGATGCAACCAGTTGCTGCTGAGAGCGCACAAGATGTTCAATCCAGGGTTTGATCTCCTGAAACTTGCTGTTATCGGCATTAGGTACCGGTCCTGAAATAATAAGCGGTGTTCTTGCTTCATCGATCAGCACGCTGTCTACCTCATCAACAATGGCAAAATAAAAGTCCCGCTGAACCATTTCATCGACAGTTCCGGCCATATTGTCACGAAGGTAATCAAAACCAAACTCGTTATTGGTGCCGTAGGTAACATCGCAAAGGTACTGCTGCTTGCGCTCTTCCGGCCTCATGGTATTAAGAATAACACCCACCGTGAGTCCGTGAAAGGCAAAAACCGGGCTCATCCACTCCTTGTCTCGCTGGGCAAGATAGTCGTTCACCGTCACGACATGAACCCCTCTTCCGGTGAGAGCATTGAGAAAGACGGGAAGGGTTGAAACGAGAGTTTTTCCCTCACCCGTAGCCATTTCGGTTATTTTACCGGAATGGAGCACGGTGCCACCGATAAGCTGAACATCATAGGGAACCATGTCCCAGATCATTTCACGTCCCATAACCTGATAATTGAGACCCTTGAGACGACAGCAGGTCTCCTTGACCAGAGCAAAAACGTCGGGCAGTGTCTCTTCAAGTACCGAGGCAGTTACGGTATCATACTCCTCGCTGAGAGTATCAAGCGAAGTATTGATTTTATCGGCATCAGCAGGCGAGATGTCGGGATTTTCAAGTTTCAGTGCAAGCTCTTTTTTCTGCTGCTCCAAAGGCAGAAGCCGGGATCTGACTTTCTGTCGGAACAAAGAGCCCTTTTCACGCAGTTCATCGTCTGAAAGCGACTGAAACGAGGCCTGGATTTCGTTAATCCGCTGGATAACCGGCTGGATTCTTTTAATATCTTTATCGTGCTTTGAACCGAATACTTTTTCAAAGATTTTTAACATGCTCTGAATTTGTGGAGCTGAAAGGTTGCTGAAAACAGTGTATAAGAGAGGCTCACAAGGAAGCCTTTTCATGTTTTTTCTGAACGTAACTGTTCCTTAAGGTATTGAATTACTTATTGAGAAAAAAGGAGCTGCTGAGAAAAAAAAGAGTCGGCAGCAGCGCATGAAGAGCAGGGAACCACTATCACTCAAAGCATGAGTGATGCGTTGTCTGAAATTCACAACATTTATACCATGCAGAATGCCTGGTAACGGATCTTTATCGGAATCCATACAACCAGGCATCCCGATGGAACGTGAATGAAACATCCACGTATGTATATTAAAAGCGGTTCATACCACGCACCGCTTTTCTCCAGCAGTGAAAAAGAATATGTCCGGCATAACCGGCAAGATCAGGGTTGAAAATGCGTTGTGCCTGTTGCTGCAAAAGAAGATAATTGTGCGGGCTTAATTCCCGGAATGCTTCCGGCAGATGAAACCATGCAGCAAGATACTGTCTGACATGAGTATCGACCGGAAA
>JAAXUM010000034.1 GCA_013336025.1 Chlorobiaceae bacterium | reverse complement strand
GGATCTTTCTGCCTTTTGAACGGGGTTATGGCTATTCCCTGTTTTTTTATCTATCACCGGATTTGTACATTAAGGGCTTGAAGCAAGAAATCAATTAACCGGTCCGCTTCCGGGCTTTGGAGAGGAAAACGTATGTCAGTTGCCGTAAGAGTCGGATTTACCGATAAAGTAAGAGCTCATCTTGAACTGCTTGATCCTGTTACATGGATCAGTGTTTTTCCCTGTCTTGCCGGCGGAGCCATGGCATCCGGAGCCATGCAGCCTACGCTGCACGATTATCTGCTTCTCCTGTCGATATTTTTGTTGTTCGGGCCTCTCGGTACCGGCTTCAGTCAGTCGGTTAACGACTACTATGATCTCGAACTTGATCGGGTCAATGAACCAACCCGCCCGATTCCTTCAGGCCGTCTGACAGAAAAAGAGGCTATCCGGAACTGGTCTTTTGTTCTTGTTACTGCCATTTCATTGGGGGTTTTTCTCGGATTTCATGTTGGGGGGGTGCGTGGCATTATCATTACCAGCTCAATTCTTTCAGGTCTTGTTGTTGCCTATCTCTATTCAGCTCCGCCATTCAAACTCAAGAAAAACATTCTTACCTCAGCTCCTGCTGTTGGATTCTCCTATAGTTTCATTACCTGGTTATCCGCAAACGCACTGTTCAGCGATATTCGTCCTGAAGTGATCTGGCTCGGAGGGTTGCATTTTTTCATGGCGATTGCCCTGATTATTCTCAATGATTTCAAGTCTGCAAAAGGTGATGAGGAGGGCGGTCTGAAATCACTGACCGTCATGATTGGCGCAAAAAACACCTTCCTTGTTTCCTTTATTATTATTGATGTTGTGTTTTCGGTTTTTGCCTGGCTGGCTTTTTCATGGGGCTTTACCGTGCTTATGTATTTTATTGTGGCTGCGTTGTTTGTAAATATTTTTATTCAGGTGCCGTTGTATCGTGATCCGAAAAGTGGCGTTTCATTTATGAAACAGGCCGTTGAAGATGGTTTTGGAAACGCTATCGGACAGAGTGACGTGCAGGAGCACAATGCATTTCTTCGCTTTCAGGTTGCCAACAACCTTCTTTTTTTAATCAATCTGCTCGTTGCTGCCGGTATGATCGGGGTGAAATACATGTAAGAGAGCAAGCAGAGAGATCATGATGCCGGTTCTGTTTTTGTCATACAGGATGTTCACATCATCATCAATATAAATACAGGTGTTATGGATACGCTACAGACAACTTTTTTTTCTCTGCCCGTTGTGTGGCACAATGCTCTCGTTACGTTGTTTACCTTTGTATACGTGTTCAGTGTGCCTCCTCTCATGGATTATCTGGTCAGCAACCACGGCCTTCCAAGAGACATCAGTCGAAAAATCACCCATATCTGTGCCGGCTCGGTCATTATTTTTCTCCCGCTTTTTATTGACGGGCACTGGTCTCAATATCTGAATATCACTGTTTTCGCTGTCTGGACGCTTCTTCTTGTCCAGAAAGGCCTTTTTGCAGCTGATGACGATCAGGCGGTGAAAACCATGACCCGAACCGGCAACAAGCGTGAACTGCTTAAGGGAACCCTCTATTTTGTTGTGGTCGCCATGATCTGTGGTTCAATATATTACAAGCAGTTTGAGGGTGTTCTTGCCATGGCGGTACTCGGCTGGGGTGACGGTTTGGCCCCGATTATCGGAACCCGTTATGGTAAAATCAAATACAACATTCTCAGTCCGAAAAGCATTGAAGGCAGCCTCGCTTTTTTTGTTGGAAGCGCTCTTGCCGGCCTGTTTTTTGTCCACTTGATCGTACCGGAAGCATTCAATGTTACCAGAATTCTCCTGATAGCCCTTATTGCAACGGTTGTTGAGGGTATCAGTCCGAGGGAGGTCGATAATATCAGCATTCCGATTGTCGTTATAGGTGCTGCGCAATTGTTGTGAACTGATGCAGATGCGTGTATGTGATATGGGAGCAACATTTTTTATCAGCGATACCCATTTCGGTCTGCAGTCTCAAGAGGATGAGGATCTCAAACTTGAGAAACTCGAAAAGCTTTTTGCCATCATCAAAGCGGAAGGCAGATCGCTCTATATGCTTGGTGATATACTTGATTACTGGATGGAGTTTCATCATGTCATGCCCAAAGGATTTACCCGTTTTATCTGCCTGCTTTCAGATCTTGTTCGCAGCCATATAGATGTTTTCTACCTCGCAGGGAACCATGATTTTTTTCTTGGTCGTTTCTTTGATGAGGAGCTTGGTGTTAAAACCCTGTATGGCGTGAACAGTTTTGCCCGTGACGGCAAGCGGTTTATCGTTGCTCACGGCGACGGTCTTGGAGAGGGCGATATCGGCTATAAACTGTTTGCCCGTTTCGTCAGAAACCGATACTTTCTCGGTTTATTTACCGGTTTTCATGCAGATCTCGGTGTTGCGCTCCTGAGAAAATCTTCCAGATTCAGCCGAGATCACAAGCAGGTAAACTATACGATGGAGAAAGATCGTTTGTTAAACTTTGCCCAATCACTCGTCACGCAACAGGAATTTGATTACTTTGTGTGCGGTCATAACCATGTTCGGGGAGAGTATCTGCTGAGCAACGCTTCCAGTCGATATATTAATCTCGGGAGCTGGATAGACGGAACAGCCTCCTACGGAGTTTTTCGCGACGGCGCCTTTTCATTACAAGAGTTGTAACTGTTAATTCTATACATTGTTTTTCCTTATGGATAATTCACAGAACGTGCTTAAAATAGGTTTGCCAAAGGGTAGTCTTCAGGACTCAACCCTTGAACTGTTTGCAAATGCAGGATTTCATTTTTCGGTTCAGAGTCGTTCCTACTTTCCCTCTATCGAAGATGATGAGCTTGAAGCCATCCTTATCCGTGCGCAGGAAATGGCTCACTATGTGGAGCTTGGCGCTTTTGACGTTGGGTTGACCGGCAAAGACTGGATTATTGAAACCGATGCCGATGTTGTTGAGGTTGCCGATCTGGTTTATTCAAAAGCCTCCATGAGGCCGGTACGCTGGGTGCTTGCCGTTCCTGAGAGTTCTCCGATAAAGTCGGTAAAGGATCTTGAAGGCAAGCATATCGCGACTGAAGTGGTCAATATCACCAAAAAGTATCTTGCCCGTAACGGAGTCAATGCGTCAGTCGAGTTCAGTTGGGGCGCAACGGAGGTCAAGCCTCCTGATCTGGCCGATGCCATTGTCGAGGTTACGGAAACCGGTTCGTCACTCAGAGCAAACAAGCTCCGGATAGTTGACACCATCCTTGAGTCCAATACCAAGCTGATAGCGAACAAGGCATCCTGGAACGATCCCTGGAAGCGTGAAAAGATTGAGAATATGGCCATGCTTCTGCAGGGTGCCATTAATGCTCAGGGGAAAGTCGGGTTGAAAATGAATGCACCAAAAGCATCCTTGCAAAGCATTGCTGCTATTATTCCAGCCCTTCGTCAGCCAACTATTTCCAATCTGGCCGATGAAAACTGGGTGGCACTTGAGGTTATCGTTTCCGAGAAAACTGTCCGCAGGTTGATTCCGGAACTGAAACGGGCAGGAGCGGAAGGTATTTTCGAGTACAATATCAACAAGCTCATCGACTGATGTCTGCTTTTTAATGGAATTACTGAACACAAAGGCTGCCGAATTAACGGCAGCCTTTTTACCTTTGCCATGCTGTTATTGCTCTACCAGATAGCGGTTCTGGTTTCGCTGATCGTTTTTCTCGGGATTCTTCTTCGAAACCTGCGCGATCTTCCCGCTCTTCCTTTGAAGCCTTTACTGGCAAGGCCTTTTGTTTCCATTCTTGTGCCGGCAAGAAATGAGGAGTTGAATATTGAAAGATGCCTGTTATCACTTTTTTTACAGACATACGATAACGTTGAGATTCTTGTGCTTGATGATGGCTCAACAGACAGAACCTGGCCGATATTGCAGAGTCTTCAGGCAAAGAACGGTTCCCGTCTGAAGATTTATCAGGGAGAACCTCTTCCCGAGGGATGGCACGGCAAGGCGTGGGCTTGCCATCAGCTTGCCGCGAAAGCGCAGGGTCAGCTTCTGCTTTTTACCGATGCTGATACCACTCACAAACCGGAAGCGCTGTCAAGAGCTGTAGCTGCCATGGAGGATTCCGGTGCAGACATGCTTTCCCTGACTCCCTGCCAGGAGACGCAAACGTTTTGGGAGCGGCTTGTTGTGCCGCTGGTCTATGTTATTCTTCTCTGTTATCTTCCTCTTCGACTTCTCAGCAGATCAAAAAACCCTGCGTTCTGTTTTGCTTACGGTCAGTTTATACTGTTCCGTTCGAAATTTTATAAAGGCATAGGCGGCCACTCGGCAGTAAAAAACGCGCTTGTTGAAGATGTCTGGTTGTGCAAGGCGGTTAAAAAATCCGGAGGAAAAGTTGTTGCTTACAATGGAGTCGATGCGGTAAGCTGCAGGATGTACCGGAATTTCAGGGAGGTTATCGAGGGCTTTTCGAAAAATCTTTTTGCCGGTCTTGGCTACAGCGCACCACTCCTTTTTATTCTTATCGTTCTTACGGGACTTTTTCACGTTGTCCCCTGGGGCTTTCTTGCTCTTGCATTGGCAAAAGGATATACAGCTCCGGTACTTTTGCTCTTTCCTCTTATGCAGATTACCGTTGCTTTGGTCTGCAGAGTCATTATAGCGGTAAAATGCCGTCAGCCATTATCAATGGTCTGGTTTCATCCCCTGTCGCAGCTTGTTCTGATAGCTATAGCGCTGAACTCTTTTTATCAGGTTAAATCAGGTCGCGGTTCGGAGTGGAAAGGACGGAACTACAAGTTTTCCTGAATCACGAGAATGCGGGGAAGGGTAAATATTTTGTTACATTGAAAACTGAAATTTTGTTACACATAACACAACCATTGCTATGGGTTTTTTAACCAAACTATTCGGAAAAAAAGAAGAGGAGCTGAAGCGCCCTAAAGTTCAGGAAGATCCGAATCTTCTGAAAACCATGGAAGCTCATCTTGACCGGGTACTGGGGGTAAAATTCAGTACTGACGGTAAAAAACTGGTAAGTGGCGGATTTGATGAACAGGTTATTCTCTGGGATGTTGAATCCGGGAAGCCTCTGCATACCATGAAAGGCCATGAAACATGGGTTGAGTGTGTTGATTACAGCCGTGATCAGAGACGCCTTGCCAGCGGAAGCACCGACAGCACCGTAAGAATCTGGGATGCCTCCACAGGTCAGTGCCTTCACGTCTGCAAAGGACACGATACCGCAGTTCGCATGGTTGCTTTCAGCCCTGACAGCACGCTTGTCGCAAGTTGCTCAAGGGATACGACCATCAGGATCTGGGACGTGGAAACCGGCAGGGAACTTAAGAAGTTTACCGGTCATATTTCCTATATCGAGTGTCTCGCATGGAGTCATGACGGCAAAAAAATTGCAAGCTGCGGTGAGGAGCCGGTCATCAGGATCTGGGACGCTCAGACAGGCAAAAATACAGCGAACTTCAGTACCGGCGATACCCTCTCTCATGCAGTTGTTTTCAGTCCGGACGACAGTCGGATAGCATTCTGCGGAAGAGACTCGAAAATAAAAATTCTTGATGCCCAGAGTGGAGAAACTCTCTGCACCCTTACGGGTCATCATGATGCCGTGCGAAGCGTCTGCTTTACTCCGGATGGAACCGAAGTCGCAAGTGCGGCAAACGATGAATCGGTAAGGCTGTGGGATGTGAAAAGCGGAAAGCTCCTGCATACCTACCGTGGTCATACACTCGAAGTGCAGTCAGTTGACATATCTCCTGACGGCAGAGTCATCGCAAGCGGAAGTGATGATCGGAAGATCAAGCTCTGGGGAATCAGGTAGACAACTGTTTCCGTGATGTACAATTGTCATCCGGCTTTCCAATCGGTCATTCCGACGAGAGAGCTGGATCTGCGGATGTGTGTGAGTAAAGCAGCAAAGCAACGATAAAAATTATCCGTGATCGGGATCAGCGATGTTGTAATGGTGATCGAAAAGAAAATGAAGAGCCAGTCCGGAGCATTTTGGGCTGTTTAACGGTGAGTATCGCCAACATTCAGCCTCTTATTGCGCCATTATTGCGCTAATCATAAAATAAACGGCGAAACCCGTTTTTTCAATTGCGGTAAAGTAACTAAATTGTCAGCTAAGGGGCACGGTATGTCACTGTGTTATATAACCAGCCTGTTTCAGCGAAACGGCAAAAAAAAGAGGAAGACATGGGAAATCAGGTTGAAGGAACGGTAAAGTGGTTCAATGAAGAAAAAGGGTACGGCTTTATTGCTCAGAAAGAGGGCAAGGACGTTTTTGTCCATCACAGTGCAATAAAGGGTTCCGGCAGAAAAAGTCTTACAGAAGGGCAGAAAGTCTTGATGGAAGTCGTTCAGGGGGCAAAAGGGCTTCAGGCAGAAAACGTTACACCTTTAGGCTGAGTTTATACGGCCTTTACGTTGTGTTTTGTTAACCGCCAGGATCGGAATTTGCACGTTCTGATCCTGGCGGTTTTCTTGTTTTATTCGTTAAGCGCTCATACCAGTTTACCTGCAAGATTCAGGAGTCCCTGCACACCACCGGTTTTGCCGAGGAAGCTTTCAAGTATTGAGCCCTCGGGACTGGCTTGATCGATCATCCGGGGCAAAGCATCTGCTATGGCAGTTTTTGCGCTGCTTTCTGAAAGTCCAAGTTTTGCGGCAAAAGCGGCAACTTTATCCGGGCTCAGTACATTGGTGATAGTTTCCGCCGAAATCGGTAAATTTTTCCCTTTGCCAATCCATGATGCCGCAATATCCCCGAGGCCGGTTGACTGCATGGTTGACAGAATAGTTCCGAAATCAAGCTTTCCTTCTCCGCCAAGTAAATCTGCAAGAGCATTGGTTATCTGGTTTGTAGCCAAACCGGTTGTATTGTCATCGCTGTTGCCCTGAATGAGCGACGCACCAAGTTGCAGCAA
The DNA here is from genome assembly GCA_013336025.1 of Chlorobiaceae bacterium. Taxonomy (GTDB): domain Bacteria; phylum Bacteroidota; class Chlorobiia; order Chlorobiales; family Chlorobiaceae; genus Chlorobium. Next base: position 2,923 of record JAAXUM010000034.1, on the reverse strand, counting down.
GCTGTTGATGTTCATGTTTTTTTGTTTTGGTTAATGAGATTCTTCATTATTGACAGGAATAGTGGCTGAATTTTTTACCCTTCATGGTTAGATAAACTCTTTTTTACGATGGCACAAAAAGAGAATCACTTCTTACGTATACCCCGTAGTGAGATTGAACTCAGCACCATGCGTTCAGAGGGGGCTGGCGGTCAGAATGTCAATAAAGTTGAAACTGCAGTTCATCTTCGTTTTGTCATCAAAGACTCTTCTCTTCCTGATGAGGTCAAAGCGCGATTGCTTGAGTTCAGTGATCGTCGCATTTCAAAAAAAGGCATTGTGATTATCAAGGCGCAGCGGTTTCGCAGTCAGGAAAAAAATCGCGAAGATGCCGTGTGTCGTCTGCATGAGCTTCTTCTGAAAGCTGCTGATGAACCGGAAGAACGCAGGGCAACAAAACGGACCAAAGCATCACGTGAAAAACGGCTTGAAACCAAGGAGAAGCGTTCAGCCATAAAATCACAGCGCCGAAAGATCAGCCTGTAGAGAAGCTGTAACTACCTTTAACACAGGTTCTTTTTGCAGCGGTTCTCTCCATTAACAACTCGACAGTCATATCAATAATAATAAATGACAGATGTGTTTTTATTACATTATTTAATGATACTCCTGAATGGTTTATATGCTCCTGTCGGGAAAAAGCCGTGAACTTGCTTTATCCGGTGAGGCAGATAGTCTGTCAGGTATTTTTGTGATATTCTGAAATTGAAACGTAACGTTTTCTCATGCTGCATACCAACGAAAAAAATATTGTCGAGTTTCTTCTGCAATGCCAGCCCGGGCAGCCAAGAACCCGGGGAAACTGGGAGGTGGATCATCAGGGTAATCCATTTCTTCTGCCCTCGATCGGAGGGATAACGCTGAATGTGCAGGTTGGGGATTCTGCATTCGGCTGGGCTGGTGATCATGTAGAGCCAGGCGTAAGCTGTACGGCTGATACCCATAAGCCTTTCGAACATCCAAATATAGGTCTTCAGATCTATTCCTGTGTTGGCAACCGGGCCACGGTTACGAGCGGTGAGGCAAAAGGGGCTGAAGGCGTCGTTATTGGTCATCATGGAGGCTCCGAGCACCTGATCGTGGATTTTCCCCGAGAAGCGAAAGAAAACCTGACCTACAGCGACACCATCATGATCCGGGCGAAAGGTCAGGGTCTTAAACTCACCGATTATCCTGACATCACCCTGTTTAATCTTGATCCTGAACTTTTAAAAATCCTGAAGATCAGGGAGCTCGAAGGAGGAATACTCGAAGTGCCTGTTACGACAATGGTTCCCGCTGTCTGCATGGGTTCGGGAGTAGGTTCAGCCCATGTGGCCAAGGGAGATTATGATATTGTGACCAGCGATCGGGAGACCGTCAAAGAGTATGGCATCGATCAGATCCGGTTCGGTGATATTGTCGCCCTGCTGGATCACGACAACCGATTCGGGAGAGCTTACCGCAAGGGCGCAATCACTATTGGCGTTGTTGTGCACAGTGACTGCCTTGAAGCCGGACACGGGCCGGGTGTGACCACTATTATGACGACAGCCTTACCGCTCATCAAACCGGTACTCGATCAGCACGCAAACCTCGCTGATCTTTTGAATATCGGAACCGTTCTGAAGATGTGAGAACGTGCTATGCGTTAAGTCGGGGGAGTGGACAGTCGGCAGTGGGAAAATATGCGTTATGAGCAAACAGTGCTGAGTTGGGGGGAAAGGAAAAGAACTGAAGAGAAGAGAGATCTCTCCCGTTGGTCGAGATGAAATTCTGGGGGAGGTTGAGATGACAGAGTGGAGGCTGAGAGGCAGCTGTTACGATTGAACGTGGCGCGTGACGGAGAGATCGGGATTTTGAATTTGATTGAAGATTCAGGACTGAGAAGCTGATGTTGGCGGATTTCCATCCTATAAACGTGAAGCCATGTCTGACGAAGAAAAAACGAGGGAAGGTCTCATTACTGAAATCGAGGAACTGCGTCGTCAATGTTCCAGCCTTGAAGATGCAATCAACGCTCAACGCGCAGGATGGAGTTTCTGTATGCACCGGGAGCCTTTTGTTCAGTGCGTTTTTCGAGAGTTGCCAACCGGCACCGGTCTGATTGCAGATGCCGTTATCAAAGAGGCCGACAGCGCGCTCTGTTCTCTTCTCGGCTATGTGCAGGAGGAGTTGCTCAATCAAAAATGGAGCATTCTCTATGACAGTGAGACCGACTATGAATGCGTGGGTGAAGAACTCTATCGCCAGATCAGGGGTTATGGCACTGGAATGATTGAAACCGTCATGCAGCGCAGGGACGGTTTCATCCGCAATGTTCTGGTTACCCTGTATCCGGTTTACCCGGATGATCATTTGCGGGGCTTTACATTAATTGTTCGCGATATCACTGAATGGAAAAAGTCTGAAAAACAGATTCAGGAAAGCGATAATCGTTATGCGGCACTGATTGAAAATATAGACACCGGTGTTGCTGTATATGATGCAGTTGATGATGGCCGGGATTTTATTTTCAAGGCTCTTAATCCTGCCGCGGAAAGAATAGTACATATTACAGGGTCGCAAGCCATAGGCAAAACGCTGTTGACACTTTTTCCCAACATGGGTTCAACCGGTCTTCTCAGTGCTCTTGGCCGGGTTTGGAAGACAGGTCAAGCCGAACATCTTGCCCCGTTTTATTATCAGGATGATGTTCGGCAGGGCTGGAGGGAGAACCATATATATAAAATTCCTTCCGGAGAGATTGTTGCGCTTTTTGATGACGTTACCGAGCGCAAACAGATGGAAGATTCTTTGCAGGAGAGCGAGGAGCGTTTCAGAGTTTTGTTTGAGCATATCAGAGACGGAGTTTTCGTTCACCCGATGATCACTCCTGCAGAACCAGGAGCTTTTGATATGGTTA
>JAAXUM010000033.1 GCA_013336025.1 Chlorobiaceae bacterium | reverse complement strand
CTCTCCAAGCGCGGCTCCTTCGCTGTATGTTGCTACGGCAAAGCTATCGGCCTCATACTCATGCTTGCGCGACAGCGCCTGAAGCAGAATGGAGAGAACAAATTCAACCGGACTGTAGAGCAGAAGGAAAAAAACAAGGCTGCCGTAGACTGAAATATCCTGCATGAAAAAAGCACTGAAGAGATCAGGATTGTTCATGAACACCGAGAGGAGATAAAATACAACACCGAGATTCACCATGCTGAGCACCATATTGATGAGCACATGCTTTTTCTTGTAATGACCTATTTCGTGTGCAAGCACAGCAACAAGCTCACTGACGCTATGGTTGCTCACCAGTGTATCAAAAAGGGCAATTCGCTTGCGTTTGCCGAATCCGGTAAAAAACGCATTTGCCTTTGATGATCGCTTCGACCCATCAATCACGTATATACCGGAAAGAGGAAATCCGACCGTTCGGGCATATTGCATAATGGCATTGTTCAGTTCACCTGCTTCAAGCGGGACAAACTTGTTGAAAATCGGCATGATCCAGGCAGGAGCAACATACTGCAAGAGAAGGCTGAAGAGCGTCAACCCGCCCCAGGCCCACAGCCATCCAAACGGGCCTGCCTGTTCGAAAAACCAGAGCAGGGCGGCAAGAACGGGGGTGCCGAGAAGCAGGCCAAGAAAAAGGGTTTTCAGGAGATCAGCGACAAAAACTTTCGGAGTGGTTTTGTTGAATCCGAACCTCTCCTCGATCACAAATGTCCTGTAAATGGTAAAGGGAAGGCCGAGAATGCCCTGCAGGAGCAAAAGCGCGCCTATATAGAGCACGCCGGTAAGCACCGTGTTGTATCCCTGAGCGCGCAAAAGCTGGTCGAGCATATTGAACCCTCCGGCAAACCAGAAAACAAGCAGAAAAAGAAGATCGGCAAAAGCGCCAATAAGCGAAAAACGGGTTGTTGCCCGCAGATAGTCCTGGGATTTCCTGTAGGCATCCTCTTCATACACCCCCTGAAACTCCGGCGGAAGCCCGCTCTCGGAAGCCCGGAGGTTCAGCAGATCAGCAATAAGCTTGAGAAAAAAAGTCACTACAAGGGTAAACAAAACAACCAGTCCGAAACCATTCATCATAACCATACCTCATTAATAAAAAAACATTCTCACTGTACAAGCACCATGATAAACCCAAATCCCCTTGTCTGAAACAAGCGTTCCCATTCATAACAGCCACCTTTCCATAATCGTGCCGTCCACGATAGAATCCCTCCGCTCCCTGTCGCTTCCTTCCCCACTTCCCTCTTAACCCTTAACACAATCTTCCCCCCTCCACCACATCCGCCTCTCAACGTCAGCCTTTTCGACCTTTCATTGAGATCCCTCTCTCCGTTCGGGATGACATAAAGAGAAATTCGGGATGCTACAAGTGAAATTCGGGCTGCTAAAAGGATATTCGGGTCTTCCCTCTTCCATCTTAACCCGTAACACGTAACTCTTAACCCGTAACACGATCTTCCCCCTAATCCTTTCCGCTATCGGCATCTATGTAGCGCTTCTGCACATCCCCGTAGGATTCAATGCGACGGTCTCGTAAAAAAGGCCAGTGTGAACGATAGTATCCGATACGGCTGAGATCGCACCGGGCAAACAGAACGGCTTCGTTCTGATGGGAAACTTCGGCAATAACCTGGCCGAAAGGGTCAGAGACAAAACTGTTTCCCCAGAACTCAAGCTCACCTTCGGTACCAACCCTGTTGGCCGCGGCAACAAACACACCGTTGGCAACCGCATGACTGAGCTGCATGGTTTTCCATGCCGTCTGTTGCGCTCTGCGCACCTCTTCAGAGGTCTCACTGGTTGCCCAGCCGATAGCTGTTGGATAAAAAATTATTTCAGCACCGCCAAGTGCAACCAGCCTTGCTGCTTCAGGGTACCACTGATCCCAGCAGATCAGGACGCCGATAGTTGCATACCGGGTTTTGAAAACTTTGTAGCCAAGATCACCGGGGGTGAAATAAAACTTCTCGTAAAACCCCGGGTCATCGGGAATATGCATTTTCCTGTACTTGCCGAGATAGCTGCCATCAGCATCGATAACCGCTGCTGTATTATGATAGAGACCTCTCGCCCTTATCTCAAAAAGCGAAGCAACGATGACGACCTGAAGCTCGCGCGCCAGCTCCTGCAGAGCCCGGGTTGTCGGACCCGGAACAGGTTCAGCGTAAGCGAAAGGTTCATAGTCCTCGATCTGACAGAAATACCGCGTAGTGAACAGCTCCTGCAGGCAGATGACCTGTGCTCCCCCTGCAGCAGCACTTCTGATCAGGCGATCTGCTTCGGCAAGGTTCTCTTCCGGTCTTTCTGAAGCTGTAGTTTGCACAAGTGCAATGGAAACTGTTTCCGACGGCATTGATATCATCGTTGTTAGTGAATGAGAAGCCCCGAGGCAAAAAGAAGGCCGTGAATGGTCATGACTTTTCCTGTGCCGGCAAGAACTTCGTTCAACGCCCTGCCCTCGGAAGCATAGAGCACACGGATCATGCTGACCGCAAGAGGAAGAGAGAGGAGCGAGAGCAGACCCCATACGGAGTAGCCATTCACCCATACCACCACTGGAACAAGATATGCGAGCACAGTCAGCAGAACATAGAGCTTTCTGGCCGCCGAGGCACCGATACGAGCCGGCAGCGTCATCTTGCCGACAGTACGGTCAGTATCGATATCCCGGATATTGTTAACCAGAAGAATATTAACGGAAAAAGCTCCGGGAGCGGCAGCCGCAAGGAGTATGGCTGGATGGAGCGAGAGCGCCTGCACATAGTAGGTGCCTCCTGTTGCAACCAGTCCGAAAAAAACAAAAACAAAAACATCACCGAGCCCTGAATAGGCAATCGGATAAGGGCCGCCGGTATAAGCCCAGGCAAAGAGCATAGAGAGCACCCCTACCAGTAAAATCGGCCATCCGGCAGTATAAACCAGAACAAGTCCCATCAGAAAAACCACACCGAGCAGGCTCGCCGATACACGAATCATTGTTTTTTCGCTGATAATTCCAGCGGCAACGGTCCTTGTTGGCCCGAGCCTTTGAGCGGTATCCGCCCCTTTTCGAAAATCGTATATCTCGTTGATGAAATTTGTTGCTATCTGAATGCCAAGTGCGCAGAAAAGGGCAATCAGGGCAGAAAGAAGCATGAAGCGGCCATCAGCAGCCGCAAGCGCAGAGCCAAGCAGCACCGGCACGGCACCCGCAGGAAGGGTTTTCGGACGTATGGCAAGCAGCCATGCCGCCAATGGGGTCAATGCAGGAGCAGCACCTTTGGAAAAATCATTTTGCATTCTTTTTTTCCCTGGCCATTTTAACACTGCTGAAGGTATGCCTGACCTTTTCTCCCGGTCTGATATAGGTGAGACTGTGACGCACCGCCATGGCAGCATCACTGAGACCTGTCTGAATAATTTTGAGCTTGCCGGGATAAAAGGCAATATCACCGGCGGCATAGAGCCCGTCAACCGACGTTTTCATATGGCTGTCAACAACAAGCGCGTTATCAACCAGTTCGAGATCCCAATCCGCAAGGGGTCCGAGATTTGACTTGAAACCGATCAGCACAAGAAGCCGGTCGGCATCAACCTCAAATCTGGTGCCGCTTTTTTTACAAAGATGAACCTTTGTCAGGTTCTCTCCGCTGGTATCGATAGCCGTTACTTCGGTATTGAGATAAACATCGATGGCGCCACGCTCTTTTGCCTCCTCAACATCTCTTGCTGTTTTGCCATGCCCCTGAAATTCGTGCATGCGATGCACCAGAGTCACGCGTTCAGCGACAGGCAACAGACCGACAGCCCAATCAAGAGCAGAATCACCGCCGCCGATAATGACAACTTTTTTTCCAACAAAGTCCTGTATGTTTTTAACGGCATAGAACACCGAATGCCCCTCAAGATGATCAATCGTGTTCAATTGCGGCAGCTTTCTGGGTGTGAATGCTCCCAACCCCGCTGCAAGCAGCACCGCGCGCGAGTGATAGACGCTCCCTGATGTGGTGGTTACTTCAAACGACCCGTCATCGAGCCTGGAATATCTGGTGACCGCTTCACCAAGCACAACATCAGGATTATACCGTTCCGCCTGCTTCCACAGACTCTCGACAAGACCTGCTGCAGGTACCTCGGGAAAACCGGCCACATCATAAATATGCTTTTCCGGATAGAGGGCGGCAAGCTGACCGCCAAGCTGCGGCATGCTCTCGATGATCCGGCAACTGATATTATTCATGCCGCACTGAAATGCTGCGAATATTCCAGTCGGGCCACCACCCACAATGCAGAGATCACGAATCTCTTCACCACCGGAAAAAAAAACTTTATTGAGTGTCATAACGTACAACCGGGATGTCTTGATCTTAAGGGTTGTCACTACCGGCAGTATCCTGACGGTGAGATTTTTTGAGATAAATCATACCTTCAGGATCAACCATTCCGTAAAGAATCGTAACCAGAAGTCCTGAGGCGTCCAGCTCATGAATCTCAACATGAATGGCTTCACGCTTTGATACCTGATTACCTTCATTATCCTTAAAGTAAAAAATCGCGCTCGTCCCGCCATTCGGGGTCTCGCCCTCAAACAGATAGTTTCCATCCTCAAGCTCATCAAGAGCACACCCGGGATTACTGCTGTCGATAGGACAGCTTGCACACTGGGAATAGAAACCCGCCTCGGAATCTGCAAAATCACATACAGGAAATTTCATTCGATCCTCCTCTTTTTTCTGCTGAACTCAATGCCTGCTTAATATAATACCTTTCAAATATTGTTGAAGAGTTTAACTTTATTGATTTCTTTCGGGCAATTACCATTCTACAGAGCAATTTATTTCAGCAGAAAAACCATGTTAGCAAAAAGAATTATCCCCTGTCTCGATGTTACGGGCGGCAGGGTCGTCAAGGGCATCAATTTTGAGGGTTTGAGAGATGCCGGTTCAATTCTTGAACAGGCCCGCTTTTACAACAACGAACTTGCCGACGAACTGGTTTTTCTCGACATTTCAGCTTCGCTTGAGTCACGCAAAACAACCCTTGAAGAGGTCATGAAAGTTTCAGGGGAAGTTTTTATCCCTCTTACCGTAGGTGGAGGGATAAATTCCGTTGAACGCGCAAAGGATGTTTTTCTGCACGGTGCAGACAAGGTTTCGGTCAACACGGCCGCAGTCAACAAGCCTGAACTGATCTCCCGCATCGCAGAAAAATACGGTTCGCAGGCCGTCGTGGTGGCTATCGATGTTAAAAAAATCGGCAGCGATCACATAGTGCATACCCATTCAGGAAAAAATCCAACGGCATATGAAGCCCTTGAATGGGCGCACAAGGTGCAGGAACTCGGGGCCGGAGAGATTCTGCTCACAAGCATGGATCGCGACGGAACCCAGGAGGGATACGACAACGACATTCTCGCTCGCGTTTCAACCTCGGTACACATTCCGGTGATTGCTTCGGGAGGCGCAGGAAACCTCGAACATCTGTATGAAGGATTCACCAAAGGCCATGCCGATGCAGCCCTTGCCGCATCGATCTTTCATTTCAGACAATACTCAATCCGGCAGGCCAAGCAGTACCTCCGCGACAGGGGCATAGAGGTGAGGCTGTAAATGGGAAACGGTGAACCTTGACAACGTCAATACAACAGCTCTTGCCGATCCCTTTCAACACACTCCTTCAGATTGAAAACCTTCAATACTGCGAACCGCACTTATCCTGTCGATCACAAGACAGAAGGCTCCAGTCTGTTTTTTCGAAACAAGTATCCCTATCTGAACAATGTTGGAGCGGTTTAAAGTGGTTCCATCATCAAGGGTTCTGCCTCTGAATGCCGGTTTAAATCCGGAAAACGGCAAGGTAACGTCAGTCCATTCATCCTTGATGGTAACAAAATCCTGTTTATAGACAATTCCATCAAACTTTTCGTCATTTCTGATCCTGAAACTGTACTGTCTGCCATCACCTTTGACCCGCAGCCTGATCCCTGTGCAATCCAGAAAATCACGATGCACGAGAAAAGTTCTCACCGATGCAAAACCACCACTGTTTTCAACAGAAAGAACTCCACAGAAGCTGCCGGTGTTATCCGCATTGCGCCGAAAATAGCTGCCGGACATCCCGCCCATCACATCATCGTCAACGCTGTACCAGTCAAGACATACCGGAGAAGCAAAATCACATATTATTTTTTCAGGTTCAGCTCTCATAACATATTTTTGTTTTTCTGTTTTTGTATTATCCGCATCGACAGGAAAGCGATGAGTTCACAATCATGCGTTTTGTGTTTTTTTATATATTCAGGGGATAAAACAGGTTACCTCTCCCGGAAAAAAATCCGTACCTATGTTCAGACAAATCCTTTCATCCAGCCGATACCTTGTTCTGATTGCAGTTATCGGTACCTTTTGCGCAGCAACAACCCTGCTTCTGTATGGCGGCATTTCCGTGATCCAGCAGATTATACTTACCCTTTCGGATGGAACCGTTACCACCAAAGGGGCAAAAATGCTTTCGCTCGGATTCATTGAAAACGCCGACCTCTTTCTGATCGGGACGGTGCTTTACATTATGTCGCTCGGTTTGTACGAACTTTTTATTGACGATAGCATATCACTACCTGAATGGCTTATCATTCACACCCTTGATGACCTGAAAGACAAGCTGATCGGGGTGATCGTCGTGGTTATGGCTGTTGTATTTCTCGGCCATGTCGTCACATGGCACGGCGAACAGGAAATTCTGTACCTTGGTGGAGCAATTGGCCTGGTTGTCGCCGGACTAACCTATTTTACCGGTCAGAAGAAAAAAGGAAAATATGAAGAAAACCATTGATAACCAGCAGTTTTAACGGTTAAAACCACTTTCTTGTACGAAAATAGAGCATCATTCCAGCAAAAATCACTCCCATTACTCCGATTGTAACGTAAAATCCCCACTGCCACTCAAGTCCCGGTATGACACGGAAGTTCATTCCAAACACCCCGGTAAGAAACGAAAGCGGCATAAAGACCGTGGCAATAATGGTCAGTACCTTCATGATTTCGTTCATCCGGTTGTTGATTCCGGCAAGATAGGTTTCATGCATGCCGGTAACAATGTCCCGAAATACCTCGATCGTATCGATCACAAGAATGATATGGTCATACACATCCCTGAAATAGGGCTCGACGGCGTCTCCTATGACGGCAAAATCATCTCTCGTTATACTCCCGATCTCTTCTCTCAGAGGCCAGATCGATTTTCTGAGGATGATGAGCTCCCTTTTAAGCGCGTAAAGCGAATGAAATGCCTGCTGGCTGTACGTTTCTATCAGTTCGATATCAAGCCGGTCAATGGTGTTTTCAATATCTTCAAGAATTGAAAAATAATCGTCAACAACGGCATCAATCAATGAATACGCAAGATAATCGGCAGCATATTTTCGCAGTTTGGTACCGGCTGTTCTGATCCGCTGCCGGACAGGATCAAACATGTCACCCGGTTTTTCCTGAAAGGTGATGACATAGCTGTCGCCGATGATGAGACTCAACTGTTCCTGGATGATCTCACCTTTTTCCTGGTTAAATTCGATCATTTGAAGCACCAGATAGAGATACGCTTCAAAATCCTCAACTTTCGGGCGCTGGCCGGTATGCAGAATATCCTCAAGCGTCAGGGCGTTGATACCGAACACCTCTCCGATCTGTTCCATGATCCCGGGATCATAGACGCCATCAACATTGACCCAGAGTACCCTGAACTGCTTTTTGAGCGAAATGCACTCATGAACATCCGTGATGGTTTTCGTGATCTGTTGCCCTTCATCATACCCCATAATCGTGATGACGGGTTTTTCAAGCCGCTGTTCACCAATATAGGTCAGGGATCCGGCGGGCTGACCGAACGTTTTCTGGCGGCTTCTGAGCACCTTTTTGGCTGCATTCTGCCTGTTGAGGTTTCCGCTTCTGCCTGGTTCCGTTTTCTTTTTTCTTTTCATCAAAAAAGCTTTTTCTCAGGTTGCCTGCAACCCGGTTGCCCGACCATAGTAGCATGAAGGGCCTTCAAGGCAATCCCATCCACTCTCCCTGAATATATCCCGACATTGCTGAACGGTATCCCCTCTTCCCTCTTCAGTCTTCTCTTTGATATCTCTCGGATTTGCACCAACTTCTGCCCAGAAAAGAGTGGCACCGGCCATTGCTCCGGGAGCGCAGGGTTCATGAGTACAGTTTCCGGGCACAGATCGAGGCATCGCTATTCTGGTAACAGCAACAATCTGCGCCATTCTCAGCTCGGTAATCATGCCCCGCCGGGCACTTTCCGTTCCGGGAATGGCAATTCTCCTTGCTGCGCCGCTATAGACCGGATTGAACGATGCCGTAAAGAGAATTGATTCGGCAAGCTCTTGATTGGTGTGCTCCGGCCCAACCGGTTCCACACAGGTTCCAACTTCAAGACCTGCGTCAAGAAAGTTTCGGATACTCGTCAATCTGGCCTTTGGTGACAGCCCGGTATCACTCCCTTCACGCAGGCGCAAGGCATGATATACTCCGGTATAGCCGGCCTCACGGATCTGCCTGGCACGCAGAGCGTTCTGATCTCCAACATTTGCGATCATCATGGTTTCCGGTTTGAGATGCCGTCTGATTTCACTCGACATCTCAAGAAACAGCTCAAACGGGTAGAGTGCCGTAGTCATGACAAAAATAGCATTGGCTCCGTCAGCTTCAAACTGACGAGCATAACCAACAGCCTCTTCAGCGGTAACCCGAGTTTCAGCGGAAAAGATTCCGTTACTCTCTGCAAAGGAACAAAACACGCAGTTACAGTTGCAAGGGGCAAGGTTCAGGGCAAACTGAGCATGCACTTCAGCCCTGTTGCCGGTAAGCTTTTTTGCAATTGCTGACGACTCGGCCATCAACCGGTAAGATTCGGCTGAATCAGGAGGGAAGGAGAGCATCTGAATTATCTCTTGCGGCAGAAAAACACCCTCATCCCGCGACTTCAACAGCAGATCGTCAATAGTTATCATATGAAAATTTCAACCATGAATCGTTACGGCACCTCTGTTATGTTATTCAACAATTTACCGACTTTCAGGAAATCCGTTCGCCTGCAACAGGCCTGTTTCAGCACCAGATCCCAGGCACTGACAGATCTGCCGTTACAACTCCTGCAAGCCGACGATCATTCCGCATATGCCTAAAATACAGAAAATCGGACATCACGCTACGGGAAACCGTTGTATGAATCCATAACAGCAGCGAAAAAATCAACAAAAAGGAAACCTCAGGACTCCTGATATCTGCAATTCGGCATGAACCTATTGCCGGGATTTGCCTACATTGAAAGGAAAGAAATTTCAAACCTCAACACCGCAGTAATGGAACAACTTGCCGGGTTTATTGCCGGTATGCCGAAAGCCGAACTGCATCTGCATATCGAAGGAACGCTTGAACCGGAGATGATGCTTGCCCTTGGCGAACGCAACGGAGTTACACTTCCCTATCCTGACGCTGATACTGCAAAAAGAGCATACAACTTCAGCGATCTGCAATCGTTTCTCGATATCTACTACAGGGCAACGGCTGTGCTCGTTACCGAACAGGATTTTTACGATCTTACCATTGCCTACCTGCAGAAAGCCGTATCCCAGAATATCCGCCATGCGGAGATTTTTTTTGATCCGCAATCGCATACCTCACGGGGAGTTCCTTTTGAAACGGTTGTCGGCGGAATCGGTCAGGCACTGGCTGATGCGAACAGCGGACTGGGTATTTCAACAAAACTGATCATGTGCATTCTGCGACACCTCTGTGAGGAAGATGGAAGAGCGGCTCTTGAGCAGGCATTTCGTTGGAAACGATGGATCAGCGGCATCGGACTTGACTCTTCGGAACGGGGCAATCCTCCCGGAAAGTTCAGGGAGCTTTTTGCCGAGG
>JAAXUM010000237.1 GCA_013336025.1 Chlorobiaceae bacterium | reverse complement strand
GGCGGGTCGCAACCGGTCACTACGCCCGAACCGCCGCCATTGATGGACAATTCAGCCTTTACAAGGGTCTCGACCAGCAGAAGGATCAGAGTTATTTTCTGTGGATGCTCTCCCGGGATGATCTTAAAAAAACACTCTTTCCTCTTGGCGAACTCACCAAGGAGAGGGTGCGGGAACTCGCGCGTACGTTCGGCGTGAGGGCTGCCGAAAAAAAGGAGAGCCAGGAAATCTGCTTTGTACCCCACGACGATTATTGCCGGTATCTTGAGCTTGCCGTTCCGGGGCTTAAAGAAAAAGTTGCGGGGGGAGATATTGTTGACGACAACGGGAAAGTGCTCGGCAAACACCGTGGTTATCCATTTTATACTATCGGCCAGCGACGGGGTCTCGGGATCAGTTCCGCTGAACCGCTCTATGTCAACGCCATTGACCCGAAACAGAACTGTATCCATGTTGGAAAAAAATCTTCCCTTGATACCCGGAGCCTGACCGTATCAGGGCTCAACTGGATCAACAAAGAGAGCTTCACTGAACCGGTCGAGGCTCTTGGAAAGATACGGTACAGGGACCGCGAAACACCATGCACGATTGAACCGGTGCCGTACGGGCAGGCAACCGTTACCTTCCATACACCAAAACATGCCGTCGCTCCCGGACAGGCCGCTGTGTTTTATCAGGACGACGAAGTGCTTGGCGGCGGGTTTATCAGCGAGGTCAACAGAGACCGGTAACAACAAGACAACATCACTCATGCTGCAACGAAAACATCTCTCGCTCACCTATCTGGAACTCCCGGCCAAAGAACAGGAACAGGCGCCGCTCATGGTCATGCTCCATGGCTATGGCAGCAATGAAAAAGATCTCATTCAACTGGCTCCCTCTCTCCATCCCGGATGTACCTGGATCAGCGCAAGAGCGCCCCACATGCTTGACTTCGGCATGTTCGGATGGTTTCCTCTCGAGTTTACGCCAGCTGGCATCACGGTCGATTATGAAGCCGCACGAACAGCAAGAGATCAGTGTATCGGCTTTCTCTCTGATCTCATAAAAGAGTACCGGCCTCCTGGAAACAGGATTTTTCTCACAGGTTTCAGTCAGGGTGCTGTCATGAGTTATCTTATCGCCTTTGCCGCACCGGAGCTGCTTCACGGCGTGATTGCATTTTCAGGTCAGCTCCCGCAGAAGCAACAGGTGCCTGAAGAGAATCTTCCCATCTTCAGCAAGCTTCCTGTGCTTGTCATTCACGGTATTTTTGACGAGGTTCTTCCGATTGCAAAAGGCAAGGAGACGAACCTCTACCTCAAAAACCTCGTTGCCGATCTCACCTATCGGGAGTTTCCGATGGGTCATGAAATCAGTGCTGCGGCCATTACCCTTGCTTCAGGGTGGCTGAGTGACCGGGTGAGCCATATCACCGGATAAGCTATGAAACCGGTATACTTGAAGAGCGGTGTTTTGAGCACCATCTTCTGCCCTCATAATCGTATATTCTCTCTTTTTAAACGCAGCCATGCCCTGTAAAGAATGAAGAACTCTCTTTTAAACCTGCTTGAAACCCGTATTCTTGTGCTGGACGGAGCCATGGGCACCATGATCCAGCGCCATAAATTACAGGAAGAGGATTACCGGGGAACTCGATTTGCCGCCCACACGCACCCGCTCATCGGCAACAACGACATGCTTGTCCTTACCCAGCCGGACATCATCCATGCCATTCACTGCGACTTTCTCGATGCGGGCTCGGACATTATCGAAACGAACACCTTCAATGCCAACCCGATCTCCCAGGCTGACTACCATGCCGAGCACCTGGTAAGGGAACTCAACGTTGAAGCCGCCAGACTTGCACGAAAGGCTGCCGATACCTATACAGCTCGCAACCCTGAAAAACCGCGCTTTGTTGCCGGCTCTATCGGGCCAACCAATAAAACGCTCTCCCTCTCGCCGGACGTCAACAATCCGGGTTACCGCGCCGTCACCTTCAGGAATGTTGTGGATAACTATGTCATGCAGCTTGAAGGACTGATGGAAGGCGGCGTTGACCTTCTGCTTGTCGAGACGGTTTTTGATACCCTGAACTGCAAGGCTGCACTTTTTGCCATAGAGGAGTTTTTCAACCGGACCGGCAACCATATCCCGGTCATGGTGTCGGGAACTGTTGTTGACGCAAGCGGACGAACCCTTTCCGGTCAGACCACCGAAGCCTTCTGGATCTCCATTGCTCACATGCCCGATCTGCTTTCCGTCGGGCTCAACTGCGCCCTTGGCTCAAAACAGATGCGTCCGTTTATCGAGTCGCTCTCCGGTATTGCAGAGAGCTATGTGAGCGTGTATCCCAATGCTGGCCTGCCGAACGAGTTTGGTGAATACGATGACTCCCCGGCCTATATGGCGGAGCAGATTGCGGGTTTTGCAACCTCCGGATTTGTCAATATTGTTGGCGGCTGCTGCGGCACCACTCCACAGCACATCAAAGCCATTGCCGAAGCCGTACAGTCGCTCCAACCCCGCAAACGCCCTCATAGTGAGCACGAACTGAAGCTTTCCGGGCTTGAACCGCTCGTCGTCAACAGCACGACAGGCTTCATCAATGTTGGCGAACGAACCAACGTGACCGGATCGAAAAAATTCGCCCGCCTGGTCAAGGAGGGGAACTACGATGAAGCGCTCTCCATTGCCCGCCAGCAGGTTGAGAGCGGCGCCCAGGTCATCGACGTCAATGTTGACGAAGGGATGCTCGATTCCGAAAAAGTGATGCGGGAGTTCCTTAACCTGATCGGTTCCGAACCTGAAATTTCAAGGGTTCCGATCATGATCGACAGTTCGAAATGGTCGGTGATCGAAAACGGATTGCAGTGCGTTCAGGGAAAAAGCATCGTCAACTCCATCAGCCTCAAAGAGGGCGAGGATCTCTTCAGGGAACGGGCACAAAAAGTTCTGCAGTACGGTGCTGCCGCCATTGTGATGGCGTTTGACGAACAGGGACAGGCCGACAGTTACGCCAGACGTATCGAAATATGCAAACGCGCCTATGACCTGCTTACCATTGAGGTGGGTTTTCCTCCCGAAGATATTATTTTCGACCCCAATGTACTCACCGTTGCCACCGGCATCGATGAACACAACAACTATGCCGTTGATTTTATCGAAACGGTGCGCTGGATCAAGGAGAACCTCCCCTATGCAAAGGTTTCGGGGGGTATCAGCAACGTCTCTTTCTCGTTCCGCGGCAACGAACCGGTCAGGGAGGCCATGCATGCCGCATTCCTCTATCATGCCATTCGTGCCGGACTCGATATGGGCATCGTCAACGCCGGCCAGCTTGCGATCTACGAAGATATCGATCCCGAGTTGCTCGAACGGGTTGAAGACGTGCTGCTTAACCGACGTTCCGACGCCACCGAAAGACTGGTGAGCTTTGCCGAAACCATCCAGGGCGATGGAGAAAAAACCGAAGCCAAAGCTGCCGAATGGAGAAGCTTTCCCGTTGAGGAACGGCTGCGCCACGCGCTCATCAAGGGCATTGTTGAATATATCGAAGAAGACACCGAAGAGGCCCGACTGCTCTACCCCAGTCCGCTGCAGGTCATTGAAGGCCCGCTGATGAACGGCATGAACGCAATCGGCGACCTCTTTGCCG
>JAAXUM010000032.1 GCA_013336025.1 Chlorobiaceae bacterium | reverse complement strand
CGCAAAATCGAGGCCGTCGCCCGGAAGCTCTACGGAGCGGACGGTGTGGATTTCGACTCCGGCGCCCGGCACGATCTCGAACTCCTCAATCGCCACGGCTTTGGCCGGCTGCCAGTGTGCATCGCCAAGACCCCGATGTCCCTCTCCGATGATCCGGCCCGGCGCGGACGGCCCCGCGGCTTCCGCATTAAGGTCAGCGAGCTGAGAATCTCTGCCGGCGCCGGCTTCGTCGTGGTCATCTGCGGCAACATCGTCACGATGCCCGGCCTGCCGAAGGCCGCGGCGGCGGCGAGAATCCAGGTGCTGGAGGACGGAACCACGGTCGGACTGTCGTAAACGGATGTGGAGAGTGGGGAGTGGGACGTGGAGAGTTGAGGGGTGAGTTGGGTTGAAGAGGGATCGGTCTCGTTGGTCGAGATGACAAGAAGGGGGGAGATTGGGTTATGCGTTCGTGCGGTGGACTCGTTATATTTGGGGGTGATGTTTTTTGTGATAGATAGAGGTTTCTGTGTGTAAGTTTTTTTTTCAGGGGTTTGGGGTAACGGGATGTGCGAAAGCGGGGGTGATGTGAGTTACTGGATGTATGATTGAGTGTGATGCTGATTTCATAGAAAATAGTGGTGGCTCGGGCGTTCCGTATGATAGCCTGCGAGGGGGTATTGCATTTTATTTTGAGGATCTTCTCAGGCCGCATATTCAGGAGCTGCTTGTGCTGCACCGATCTGACGATCCGGCTGTTTTTGCCATGCGGTTTCATGGCCGGGGGGATTTGCCGGTTCGGGCAATGGCTGAACAGCTTGGCTGCCGGCAGAAGGCTGTGAAAAAATTGCCGGTTCTTTCTGCTTTCAATCTGCTGTATACGCCTCTGGCGCTTGAGCAGTCTTCCGGGGAGCGTGCGGCGGCGTACAAGGCCTCTTTTATGTCGGGGACGCGGGCGATGGATTTGAGCGGCGGACTTGGTGTTGATGCGATGTTTCTTGCCCGGACGTTTCGGGAGGTGGTTTATTGTGAGCGTGATCCGTTGCTTTGCGCTATGGTTGAGCATAATCTGCAGGCGAGCGGAGTTGGCAATGTTCAGGTGCGGAATGGTGAAAGCATCGGTTTGCTTGCTGCGTATCCGGACGATGCTTTTGACTGGATTTTCGTGGATCCCGCTCGCCGTGAGGAGGGGCGTCGTTCTATTGCGCTGGATGCGGCAAGTCCGGATGTTGTGGCTTCTCATGATCTGTTGCTTCGTCATGCGCAGAGGGTCTGCATCAAGGCGTCTCCGGCTCTGGAGATCAGCGGGCTGAAAAGGCTGTTGCCTGCTTTGCAGTCGATTGTTGTGGTTTCGGTTGATCGTGAGTGCAAGGAGATTCTTCTTCTGCTTGATCGTGCGTGTTCTTCAGACGGGTTCGTGCAGGTAAAGGCGGTCTGTCTGCATGCTGATTCTGAGGAGATGAGTGAGGTTGCCGGGGGAGGCGAGGCGCAGAGAGTTGTTGGGAGTGCGGTGAAGGGGTTTCTCTATGAGCCTGATCCGGCTATTATCAAGGCGAGGCTTTCGGCGGTGCTTGCGCGCGATTCCGGGCTTGAGTTTGTGAACAGGAGCGTTGATTATCTTACTGCGGATGTTGTGATTGATGGTTTTCCCGGCAGGATGTTCCGTGTGGTTGAGTGCATTGCGTACAAGCCGAAAAGTTTCAGGGCTTTTCTTGAGCGTCATGGCGTCAGAGGGGCAAGCATTCAGCGGCGTGATTTTCCTCTTTCGGCGGAAGAGCTTCGGAAAAAATACCGGCTTGTTGAGAGCGAGCGGGCTTTTCTTTTTTTTACCAGGGATGCGGCGGGCCATCCGGTCTGCATCTATGCGCTCAGGTGTTTCCCTGGAGACGAAGCAGCTCTTTCTGTGCCAGACCGAAACGCAGTCCCTGAATGCTGACGCGGATTTCGCCGATGCCAAGCAGGCGCATGAACTGGTGCAGGATCAGCGTGCCCATGGTGATGACGTCGGCGCGTCCTTCGGGTATGCCCATGTTGATGATCTCTTCAAGCTTGCTTGTTTTGAACTTTTCGAGCAGTTGGTGTACTTCGGCGCAGGAGAGCGGGTAGTTATGTACTTTTTCCGGGTCGAAGCTGAGGAGTCCCTGGCTGACCTGTGCTATGGTGGTGAGGGTTCCGGCTACACCGAAGACGTTTTCGCGTGCTGCGATAAAGGGGAGAATTGTTGAGGCGAGTGTTGCGTTGATGGTCTCTTTTGCCGCCAGAAATTCATCCGGGGTCGGAGGTAGCTCACTGAAATGCCGTTCGGTGAGCCGCACTGAGCCGATGTCGAGGCTGACGCTTTGTGTGAGTTTTTCAGGCGATCCCATTGAGATTTCTGTGCTGCCTCCTCCGATATCGATAACTGAAAAGAGGTCGGGAACGTTGTTTGTGCCGGCGATTGCTCCGAAAAAGGTGAGTTCCGCCTCTTCATGGCCGCTGATGCAGGTGATGTTGATTGCTGCTGCTTCGGCAACGGCGCTGATGATTGCGTCACGGTTTTTTGCGTCTCTGAGCGCACTTGTTCCGACGGCGATGATGGTTTCTGATGCGTGTTCGTTGCTGATGCGGCGGTAATCAAGCATGCAGGATACCAGCCGGTGAAGGGCTTCCGGTCCGATCTGCTTCTCTTCGTCAACGTTTTTTCCGAGCCGCACGATGGTCTGTTTGTGACAGACCGGCAGAATGGTGCCGGTCTGCGGGTCGAGATCGGCAATGAGCAGGAGGGCGGTATTGGTGCCGATGTCTATGCATGAGATTCGTTTCATGGTGCCGGGCGGACAAGAGTGGAGAGCCATTCGTCTTCGTAGATGGTTTTTTCGACCTGGTAGTTCAGACGTTTCAGAAGTTTTTTCAGCCATGGTTCGTCATAGACGAGGATTCCGGAGAGGAGCACCGGCGCCAGGGGTGCGTGTTTGCGGATGATCGGGAGGATCCGGTCGATCACGTTTTTGTTGATGTTGGCAAGAATCAGGTCGTAGCCTTCGTTGAGATGTCCGATGAGATCCTCTTCGGCGTCGAGGAGTTCGACGGTAATTTCGCCGGCATGGTTTTCCTCTACGTTTTCAATGGCGTTGTCGGTTGCCCATGCGTTGTTGTCGAATGCAAGAATCGGGAGGTTGTTGCCGAGCTTGCGGGCTGCAATGGCCAGAACTCCGGTGCCCGTTCCTATGTCCATAATTTTTTTGTTGACGAGATCGATACTTTCCATCTGCCGAAGCATGAGCCGGGTGGTTGCATGGTAGCCGGTGCCGAAAGACATTTTCGGGTTGATCTCAATAACGATCTGGCCGGGTTTTGGCGTTATCTCCTTGTTTTTCTGCACAATGATGATGCGGTCGGAGATTTCGATGGGCTGGAGGTGGGCTTCCCATTCGGCGTTCCAGTTCCTGTCGGCCATGAAGCTGGCGGTGTAGGGCGGGATGGTGCCGAGTGACTGTTCAAGCGTCCGGCGGATTGCGCTCTCTTTTTCTTCGTTCCATTCCGATTCGGGGAGGTAGGCGAGGAGGCGGGTATCCTCTTCCATGAATGAGCTTATTCCGTCTGCTGAGAGCATGGCGATGGTGAGTTCGAAGAGGGAGGGGCTGAGTTCAATTGCCAGTTCAATATAGTGGTGTGTTCCGGTAGTAGGCATAGGGTGTCGGGCAGGAGGGGTTTGAATAATGATACGTTGTGCTTGTTGCTGGTTTTGGATGTAATATAGGATTTCAGGATGCAAAGAAGATCATGCTCTCTTTGAAAACCTCTGAAAGGGCATGCCGGATGGGGTGGATCATTCGCGGCTGATTATTCTTGATGCGCAGGCATAGCGCTGGTTGTAGTAGCGTTCACTCAGCCTGCTGATGGTGACGCCTCCGCGTGTGGCGGCATGGGCAAAGCGGTTTTCGTCGATGACGATGCCGACATGATCGATTACGTTGCCTTCGGTACTGAAAAAGATAAGGTCACCCGGTCTGATCCTGTTTTTTTGTACAACGCTTCCGAGAGAGGAGAGTTCGGCTGCGGTGCGGGGCAGTTGCATCTGAAAGGTCTCTTTGTAGAGGTGTACAACCAGTCCGGAACAGTCGAAGCCATCTTTTGTTGTTCCGCCATAGCGGTATCTGATGCCGAGCGTGTTGTTGATTGATGTGAAAAAACGGTCGAAGAGGTTCTCTGAAACCTTGATCGGCAGGGAGCATCGCATCGGCGCTGCTGAGCCTGGCGAGATGCAGGTGATATATGTTTTTCTCTTTTTTAAGCTATATTTGCAGTCCGGATCCTGCTGTGAAAGCGATCGTGAGCTGCTGCATCCGGCAAGAGTGCCGATGATGATGGTGGTGACGCACGTCAGTAAGGCCCGCTGGATGCGACGGGTTATCGGGGGCGGTGGCGTGCAACGGGTTCCTGCATGCATGAGGAATCGGTTCGGCGGTTTTTTTGACGGTAATGAGTGAAGTAAGCTAAAAAAAAGTGATTACGGAAATTTTTAACGATATGGCGAATATATGGCGGTGATGAAATTCGGCGGAACCTCTGTGGGAACTGCCCGGGCTATGCAGCAGGCTATAACTATTGTTGCAGCGAAAAAAAAGGAGCGGGTGCCGCTTGTTGTGCTCAGTGCATGCAGCGGTATTACCAATAAATTGATCGGGATTGCTGAAGCTGCCGGTCGCAGCTCTCTTGATGAGGCGCTGGCGATTGCCGGAGAGGTTCGCCGGCATCATCTCGATATTATTGATGAGCTTGTCGGGAGTCAGGAGGTGAAAGATGAGCTGACGGTGGCGGTGAATCTGCTGGTGGGTGAGCTTGAGCTGCTTGCCAAGGGGGTTGATATTGTCGGTGAACTGACTGCCCGGTCAATGGACATGTTCTGTTCTTTCGGGGAGTTGCTCTCTACAACGGTTTTTGCTGCCGCCATGAAGGAGCAGGGGCATGATGCGATGTGGGTTGACGTGCGCAAGGTGATGATTACGGACGATAATTTCGGGTTTGCCCGTCCGGTTCAGGCTTTGTGCGAGGCGAATGCTCTTTCGATGATCAAGCCGTTGCTTGATGCCGGTACGACGGTGATTACCCAGGGGTATATCGGATCGACAAAAGCCGGCAAGACTTCAACGCTCGGACGCGGCGGTTCCGATTTTTCGGCGGCACTGCTCGGGGCGTGGCTTGATGAAAATGCTATTGAGATATGGACTGACGTTGATGGTGTTATGACCTGTGATCCGAGGCTTGTTCCCGAGGCTCGCAGTATCAGGGTGATGACCTTTACGGAGGCGGCGGAACTTGCCTATCTTGGCGCAAAGGTGCTCCATCCCGATACCATTGCTCCTGCCGTGCAGAAGAATATTCCGGTATATGTGCTGAACTCGCTTCATCCCCAGGCAAAAGGCACTCTGATTACCGATGATCCACGGATGCTTTCGGGTATGAGCTATGGCGGACTGGTGAAGTCGATTGCCGTCAAGAAGGGGCAGTGCATCATCAATATGCGATCGAACCGTATGTTTGGTCGTCACGGGTTCATGAACGAGTTGTTTGACGTTTTTTCGCGTTATGGGGTTTCGGTGGAGATGATTTCAACCAGCGAGGTTTCGATTTCGGTTACCGTTGATGACAAGAGTTTCAACGAGGAGCTTATCAGGGAGCTGAAAACGTTCAGCGATGTTGAGATCGAGCACAATGTGGCAACGGTGAGCGTGGTCGGAGATAATCTCCGGTTGTCGCGAGGGGTTGCCGGCAGGATTTTCAGTTCGCTGAAGGATGTTAATCTTCGAATGATTTCGCAGGGCGCTTCGGAGATCAATGTCGGTTTTGTTGTTGAGGAGCATGATGTGGTTGTTGCGGTCAATACGCTGCATCGTGAGTTTTTTTCCGGCCAGGAGACTGCCGGTATTTTTGAAGTTCCAGCGGGCAGCCGGTAGATGGAGCGGTTTCCGCCAGAAGAGTTAACCTGTATAAAACAGTGAGGGAGCATGGATTATAAAAAAGCCGGAGTTGATATCAGTGCAGGCGAGGAGTTTGTGCGTCTGATCAAGCCAGAGGTTCGCAAGACTTTTACACCGGGGGTTATAACGGATATTGGCGCTTTCGGAGGTTTTTTTCAGCCGGATTTTTCGCGCTATGCCCGCCCTGTTCTTGTAAGCAGTATTGATGGCGTCGGTACTAAACTGAAAATAGCCATAGAGCTTGAGCGTTATGATACGGTTGGATCGTGTCTGATCAATCACTGTGTTAACGATATTCTTGTTTGCGGGGCCAGACCGCTGTTTTTTCTTGACTATTATGCCTGCGGCAGATTGACCCCGTCTATTGCCGCTGCTGTGGTAACCGGTATGGTGAAGGCTTGCAGGGAGAACGGTTGTGCACTGATCGGGGGAGAGACTGCCGAGATGCCCGGCGTGTATGATGTCGCGGATTTTGATCTTGCCGGTACGGTTGTCGGGGTGGTCGATCATGAGAAAATCGTTAACGGTTCTGCCATCGAAGCCGGTGATGTGCTGCTGGGGCTTCCTTCGACAGGGCTGCATACCAACGGCTATTCGCTTGCAAGAAAGGTGCTTGAGGGGAGAATGCATGAGCATTTCGAGGGGCTTGAGGGTTCGGCGGGCGAGGAGCTGCTGAAGGTTCATCGTTCGTATCTTCAGGTTATCGAACCGTTTTTCGGTTCTCCGGAGATACGGGGGCTCGCGCATATTACCGGTGGAGGTCTTACGGGTAATACCATGAGGATCGTTCCTGAGGGTCTGAAGCTTGATGTTGACTGGAAGGCCTGGCCTGAGCCGGTGATTTTTGATATTATCCGCAGGGAGGGTGATGTTCCCGAGGAGGATATGCGGCGTACGTTTAATCTTGGTATCGGGCTTGTGCTGGTTATCCGGAAAAGTGCTGCAGATCAGATGATGAGCAGGTTGAAATCTATAGGAGAAAATGCTTATATTATAGGTTCGATCTCCAAACAATAATTTTTTGTCAACAACACAGCAATTTTACTGTTTATGCTGACACTCATAGCTATTTTAGGGATAAGTTATCTTGTAGGATCCATACCAACCGGTATCATGGCTGGAAAAATGCTGAAGGGTATTGATATCCGCCAGTTCGGCAGTGGTAATGCCGGCGGAACGAACGCTTTCAGGGTTCTCGGGTGGAAAGCGGGGCTTGCCGTAACGCTTCTTGATATTCTCAAGGGTATTGTTGCGGCCGTTTCGGTTGTTGCGTTTTTCAGGCATCATCCTGTCGGCGCTTTTCCCGATATCAATGAGGTTGCCCTGCGTCTTCTTGCTGGTATGAGTGCCGTGATCGGTCATGTTTTTACGGTTTTTGCCGGGTTTAAAGGCGGCAAGGGTGTCAGTACGGCTGCCGGTATGCTGATAGGCATTGCTCCGGTGAGCATGCTGATCGTGATCGGTATTTTTCTTCTCACCGTTTATGTTTCGAGGTATGTTTCCGTTGCTTCGATACTTGCGGCTATTGCTTTTCCTCTGATCATTGCGATCAGAAAGTATATTTTTGAGCTTGGCGGAGGTCTTGATTACTATGTCAAGCTTTTCGGAGAGCGGTTCTCCTTTCATGACAGTCTTGATTATCATCTGATGATTTTCGGGCTTATCGTGGCTCTTGCCATTCTTTATACCCATCGGGCAAATATCAGAAGACTGCTTTCGGGGACGGAAAACCGTGTCAAGTTCGGCAGGCATTCCTGATGCCCTGAATCTCTGATGAAAATTGCAGTAACAGGCGCGGGAAGCTGGGGGACGACTCTTGCTGTTCTGCTTGCCAATAAAGGCCATGAGGTGGTGCTGTGGGCGCATCGCCCTGAATTTGCCGCTGCGCTTGAGTCTGATCGCGAAAATATCCGCTATCTGAAGGGGATTCGTTTTCCTGAAAATCTTCATGTCGTCTCTTCTCTTCGTGACGCGGTTATCTCTTCGGAGATGATCGTGACGGCTGTGCCTTCGCAGGCGCTGCGTGAAACGGTTGCGATGTTCGGCGATTGTTCCCTTGCGGGGAAAATTATTGTGAATGTTTCCAAGGGTATTGAGCTGAAGAGCGGAAAACGGATGTCGGAGGTGCTTCTCGAAGTGCTCCCGTCTCTTCATGCTTCGCAGGTTGCGACGCTTTCGGGGCCAAGCCATGCTGAAGAGGTGTCGAAAGGTCAGCCGACAACTGTTGTTGTTTCGTCGGTTTCGATCGAGACGGCCGAAATCGTTCAGGAGGTGTTTCATACGGGGATGTTCCGTGTTTATGTCAATACGGATATCGTCGGGGTTGAGCTGGCCGGCGCCGTCAAGAATATTATCGCCATTGCCGCAGGGATTACTGAAGGTGTCGGGTTTGGGGATAACGCGAAGGCGGCCATTATTACCCGGGGGCTTGCCGAGATGTCGAGGCTCTGTATCCGGCTGGGGGCCGATCCTCATACGGTGTCGGGTCTTTCGGGTATCGGCGATCTTGTGGTGACCTGTCTGAGCCGGCACAGCAGAAATCGCTATGTTGGCGAGCAGATCGGAGCCGGTCGTTCGCTGGATGATATTGTCAGCCAGATGAATATGGTTGCCGAGGGTGTGCTTACTTCAAAAGCGGTGTTCGAGCTGAGCCTGTCGGTTGGCGTTGATATGCCGATTACCCGTGCGGTTTATGAGATGCTTTTTGAGCATAAGCCGGTTCAGGAGGCGATTCTTGACCTGATGAACCGGGAGCCGAAAAAAGAGCATTATTGAGAGCGCCGCGCAGTTTCTGTTCCGCTTTTTGCCCTCCGTCCCGTTTTCTGCCTGCCCGGGTTATGTTTTCTGCTTTTTCGGGTACTCATACCAGACTCTTTTTCCTCTGTTTTCGGCGGTTTTGTTCCATGTGTTGCTATCGAAGTCGATTCTGATGATACCGGCGGTTGCAAGGTTGTCGAGCTGCTCTTTGCAGAGGGTGTTTGACAGGTCGGTCAGTGTCGGGTTGTGCCCGACGATCATCACTGTTGATCGGTTGTCGGGGATCTTTCGGATAAGATCGAGGAGGTTTCCGGCTCCGCCCTGGTAGATTTCTATTCTGGTCTCAATCTGTTCCCGGGGATAACCGAGGATGTCGCAATATATAGTGGCGGTGGTTAATGCCCTGTTGGCGGGGCTTGCAATGACGAGGTCGGGGCAAACGCCTTTTTCTTTAAGGAGACGGGCCATTACTGGCGCGGTTTTCAGACCGGTTTCGTTGAGCGGGCGGTCGAAATCCGCCATGTTGGCGTTGTCCCAACTCGATTTTGCATGTCTTGCGAGGTAGAGTGTTTTCATTTGCATTGAAAGAGGTATCGTTCCTTGAGCGCCATTATTCTCCGGTAGGATTGGTTGATTCGGTCCGGGGTGATGATTTTTTTACTGACCAGCGTTCTGATGACGGCAATGGCTTTTCTTGTGATGTCGGGGTCCCAGGTCGTGTTGTTGCCGAACAGCAGAATGTCGGCATCGGCTTCGATGGCAAGCCGGATAGCCTCTTCAAGCCCGTAATGGTCGGCAATTGCTTTCATCTGCATGTCGTCGCTGATGATTACCCCTCTGAAGCCGAGTTTTTCCCGAAGGATTCCTTTGAGTGTTTTTTTTGAGAGTGTTGCGGGGTAGAGGCTGTCGATTCTTGCGTTATAGACGTGAGCGGTCATGATGGCGTCGTTGTAGCCTCCGGCAATGAGCTGACGGTATGGCTGCAGCTCGTTTTCGCGCCAGGTGGTGGTAATGTCGGTAAATCCTTTGTGGGTATCGGTGGTTGAGCTGCCGTGGCCGGGAAAGTGTTTGAGGGTCGCAATGATTCCTTTGTCGCGGAATGCGTTGCAGGTGGCCCGGGCGTTTCTTGTGACAACGGCAGGGTCGTCGGAAAAGCTTCTCTGGAGTTTGCCGATGACCGGGTTCTCTTTGTTGCTGTTGAGATCAACGACCGGAGCGAGGTTCATCGACAGGTGCATGGTTTTCAGTGTCTCAGCTGTTTTTGCCGCCGCCGCGGTTGTGCTGTCGGTATTGTCGAGTTTTCCGAGCCATGCGGCCGAGAGTGACGGGGGAAAGCCGAGAGTTGGCTTGAGGCGGTTCACCCGGCCGCCCTCC